>JAHJOQ010000147.1 GCA_018820315.1 Candidatus Zixiibacteriota bacterium
AAATAAAGGAAGCCGCATAACTGGAGAACTTGAGGATACTATCAAAACAATCATCCACAACTCTTGACAATATCTCATCGACATCTTCGCCTAGCCATTCTGGAAACAGACATTTGTGTTCCCGGAACATGTCTTGTACTTGAACCGCTAGTACCCTGTTTCTCTGATCTGCATAGGATGTACCCTCGTTATGGAGCTGCATGCGAAGCACATTAAGCACCTTCGCTGAGTATTCGCGAGATTGACGCATAGAGGAGGCGTCATTCAATCTACACCCACGAAAATCGAGCTTTTCAGTTCGATTGTCAGGATTTCCCCAGAAAACATCCCGAAATTCAATACCGACCGGTGACTCACCTTTGAATCGCTCAATTGCTTGTTTCAGTTGACATTGTTGAATATATGCGTGATCCCGCAAAGCAATCTGCCCCAGATATCCTAGGTAACTCCTGATGCTCTTTGCGAGATGAGGCGCCAAGCTGGTCTCGTCTTCATGTGCATACGAGCGAGGGACAACCAGCTTCTCTTCAATGAAGCCTCTGTGGAGCAGCTCAAAGAGTCTGGAGAACTCCGGTTTGACGCGCTCGTTGACGTCTGCCTTGGCCATGTCGCTTATGAAATTCTGGTCAAGATAGACTACCAGCTTCTTCGTTAACTTGCCCATAGCAATCGTATGTGCCATCTCCTTCTCACTATAATGCTCTATAATCACAAATATGGCAATCACAACCTTTCCCCTTGGGTAATCCGCTCTGAGGGCGGGCCGCCCAACCGAATAGTCAGGATCACGGGGATCCTGAGCTACGTTTCTGGAACTAAAGCTTTTACAGATGTTACAAATAGGCGGAACTGGAGGGGTGTTTTTGGCTTGACAGAAGCGCCTTTTTCGGTATTTTGAGCGTTTAATCGCAAGGCGAAATTGAACTTAGAAGGAGTCATACTGAATGTACGCGATTGTGGAATCAGGAAATGTCCAGTTCCGGGTTGAGAAAGGCGATACCCTGCGGATACCAAAGGTAACCGCCGAGGCGGGAGATAAGCTTACGCTCGACAAGGTACTGATGCTTTGCGACGGCAAAGAGACGAAAGTCGGTACGCCGTATGTCGATGGCGCAAGTGTCGCCGCCGAGGTGCTCGGAGAAGTTCTCGATAAAAAAGTCGGGATTTTCAAAATGAAACGGCGCACCACCTACAGGCTTCACAACGGGCATCGCCAGCCTTATACAGAAATCAGGATTGATGACATCGTAAAACCGGGATGATAGCTTGAATTCTCGCGGAACGGACTCCAAACCCTGCATTGCTACTGCAGCTATTTTGCTGGCAGTAGCGATTGCGATTTTTGCGTTGCCTGCGGCTTTGTTTGCGCAGGACTATTCGATTTCATCGGTCGATGTCAGAGGGAACAGGACGGTCGATCAGACGCTCATTATGAGCGTGTCCGATCTTCCAGTCGGATCCATATTAACCTCGACTGCCACGCAGGATGCGATCAGAAGAGTCTATTCTCTTGGGTTGTTCAGCGATGTCAAGATCGAGGGGGATCGCTCCGGCGACAATATCGCCCTACATATCGTTGTGAAGGAGTTCCCGCGTCTCAAAGAGGTCCGATACGAGGGCAACGACAAGGTCAACGATGACGACCTCGACGAGGCTCTGCAGATTAAGATCGGTCAGGTGGCCACACCGAATCTTCTCCAGCTGACAGTCAATAGCATTCTCGACCTCTATCGCGAGAAGGGGTATTTCCTTGCCGAAGTCAAGCATGAGGAAGAGATTGACTTGGAGAAGGGGATTGCGGTCGTCAAATTCAAGATCAAGGAAAATGCCAAGATCAAGATTAAGGCGATCGAGTTCGAGGGCAATGTTGCGTTTTCCGATGGCGATTTACGCGGCAAGATGTCGAACAAGCCGAAGAGTTTCTTTCGTGGCGGTAGTTTCAACAAGTCGAAATATCCCGAGGACAAAGAGAAAGTCGTCGAATTCTATAACGAGAAGGGTTATATCGACGCGCGAATTATGGGGGATACGTTGATACTGGTGGAGGATCAGAAGAAGCTGATTATCCGCATCGAAGTCGAAGAGGGGCTTCGATACAGATTTGGCAATACGACATTTTCCGGTCATAAGCTGTTTAATGACGAGCATCTCGCCTCCAAACTGAAGTATGATGAGGGGGATGTCTACAACCGCGAAAAGTATGAAGAGTCTGTTGGGGAGCTCTATTCGATCTATCAGGAAGAGGGCAATATCCACGCGCGGATATTTGACAATATTTCGACAACAGATTCGACGGTCGATATCGCATTCGAGATATCCGAGGGGGTACCTGCCAAGATAAACCTGGTTCAGATTGAGGGGAATTCGAAGACCAAGGAGAAGGTGATCCGGCGTGAGTTGTTTTCGTCGCCGGGGCAAGTTTTCAGGCGTTCGCTCCTTATGAGATCAGTCAGAAACGTCATGGTTCTCAATTACTTCGAGAATGTCGAGCCGGACTTCAAGGTGCTTGAGAACGGCGACGTCGATCTGATCCTGAAAGTCACCGAGAAGCCGACAGGCCAGTTCAATGTCGGCGCCGGATATTCCGGCCAGGATAAATTTGTCGGTACGCTTGGACTTGGAATCCCGAACTTCAGAGGCAATGGTCAGAATGTAGATATCAAGTGGGAGTTCGGAGGACGGAGATCATCATTCTCGCTTGGCTTCACTGAGCCGTGGCTGCTCGACTCTCCGACATCGCTCGGTATAGACCTTTACAGCATCAACAGAAGATGGTATGAAGATTTCACGGAAGGGCGCAGAGGTTTGGGATTGCGGCTCGGACGGAGACTGCGGTGGCCGGATGACTATTTCGGTGTCTATTGGCGCTACCGTGCCGAGGACGTCCGGTATTACGAATTCTCAGATACTTACAAAGCACAGACGATCGATGATGCGACGAGCCTGACGAGATTCGATGAGGACTGGCAGAGGACTTCATCGATGACTGTTACGGTGACGCGAGATTCCCGAGATCTTTCGCAGTTTGCTACCGCTGGTTCGGTTGTCAGCCTTTCTGGCGAATATTCCGGTGGTCTGCTTGGCGGTGATTGGCGATACAATAAGTTCATACTTCAGGTTTCGAAATTCCAGAAAGTGTTCTGGAAGTTCGTCATTGCAGCAAAAGCAAGATATGGTCTAATCTTCGCTCCGGAAGGTGATTCGAAAGTGCCGTATTCGGAGCGATTCTCTCCGGGAGGGACCGACCTTGACGGATTCATAAGAGGTTATGACGACGGCAGGGTGACTCCACGCACGGCGTCTGGGGCATATCTTCGAGGCAGATCGATGGCGGTGTATAATGCAGAATTGCAGTTTCCACTTGTCGCGCAGCAGGTCTATCTGCTTCTATTGGCTGACGCAGGAAACTCATGGCTCGAACCGAAAGACTTGCGTCCATTTGATTCCAGGTCGCTATATGGATCGTATGGTTTTGGCTTCAGGCTCGTTGTGCCGGGGATCGGGATCATCGGCTTCGATTTCGCGCGCGGGATAAGCGGCGCGCAGAATGAATGGAAACCGCATTTTCAGATAGGAACAACATTCTGAGTTCAGATTGATAAAGATTTGATTTCTAAGGAGGAAGTGACGTGAAGATAGTGAATGGTTACAAGTCTGTGCTGATGATCTTTCTGGCGATGGCATTCGTGTTGTCTATCGCTCCCGACGTGATGGCACAGGAGGGAAGGATTGTCTACATCGATTCGTACAGAATACGGCAGGAATACAAGGAATTTCAGGACGCTCAGACCGCATTCAATACTGAGATTGACGAGTGGAATCAGGAAGGTTTTGACCTGCAGCGTGAGCTCGATTCACTGAAAGTCGATCTTGAGAAAAAACGCCTGTTCTACAGTCCAGACAAGCTTGCCGAAACTCAGGACGTGATCGCAACCAAGGAAGCGGCTCTACAGAAGTTCACCAATGACATTTTCGGGCCGAACGGCAGGGCGGAACGACGCAATCAGGAACTGACGCAGCCGCTGCTCGATAAGGTGACGGCTGTGCTCGAAAAGATCGCAATTGAGAACAACTACTTGTATATTCTCGACGCAGTTAACGGCAACATCGCTTACGCAAAGAAGACGCTCGATATCACGGACAAGGTGCTGGAAGAATTAGCCGACTTGCAGTAGAATGGCATACTCGGCACGCGAAATTGCAGAGAAGATCGGCGCTGAAGTCGTCGGGGATGGCTCAGTTGAACTGATTGGCCTGGCTGGCATTGAGAATGCCCATCCCGGTGAGTTGGCATTTGTGGCGAACAGAAAGTACCTTCGGTATCTGGCGACCACACGTGCGTCGGCAGTAATCACGGAAGCTGACGTTCACTCTGAGCAATTGACACTGCTCGTGCATCCTGATCCCTATTTCGCTTTTATGAAGGCGATCAGGATTTTTCATCCTCCAAAGGAATATTCTCCCGGAATCCATGCTACAGCCGTAATAGCCGAATCAGCCCAGGTTGACCCATCTGCCCATATCGGACCGAACGTCGTGATAGAGGAATCGGTCACAGTCGGCAAGAGAAGCGCTGTATTGGCGAATGCCTTTGTCGGGGAAAAAGTCCAGATTGGCGACGAGTGCCTGATCTATCCAAATGTCACTATCAGGGAGCAGAGTATCATAGGCGACCGGGTCAACGTCCACAGCGGCACGGTCATCGGATCTGACGGTTTTGGTTATGCAAAGGCCGATGGGAAACACCACAAGATTCTCCAGGTGGGGCACGTTGCAATTGAAGATGACGTCGAGATCGGTGCGAACGTGACTATAGACAGGGCAACTCTCGGCGTGACGCGAATCGGGCGCGGAACGAAGATCGACAACCTTGTACAGATAGGTCACAACGTTGATATAGAAGAAGGTTGTATCATAATCTCGCAGACGGGTGTTTCAGGATCGACAAAGCTTGGCAAATATGTCATACTGGCGGGGCAGGTAGGGCTTGTAGGCCACATCGAGATTGGTGACGGCGCGATCGTCGGTGCGCAGTCGGGGGTGTCTAAGAATGTCCCGGCCGGCAAGACAGTCTCAGGCAGTCCTGCACGCGGGATTATGCATGCCAGGAAAATCGATGCGTGTCTGAGCAAGCTTCCGGAATCGATCAAGTTGCTCAAGGAGCTTGACAAGAAGATCGCAAAGCTGACGAAGACTGAAGATTAGTCGATGTACTCGACTGCGTAGCGCCTGATTGTTCCGCCATCTCCCACAACATAGAAGCTGTTTCTGTCTTCACCCCAGATGCCGTACAGATCGCTGCTGGTTCCCGAAAAATATCTAGTCCAGTAGCTTCCGTTGAAGAACAGGATCGTCCCACCCCGTCCGACAGCGAGTACTTCGTCTGATCGCACTCCCCAGATATCTATGAGGTCAATGCCTGTATCCTTGAGCCTTGTCACCCAACTCACTCCGTCATAATGAATCGCAACACCGTTCTGGCCTATGGCGATTATTCTGTTTGGCTCTTTTACAAGGAGACCGAGGAAGTAGTATCGGGAATCTGAGAATATCTGAGCCCAGTTCGTTCCGTCATACCGCAGAATTGTGCCTTCTTCGCCGGCTGTGAAGATCAGGCCGTCACGAGTTCCTCGGATCGCCGCGATGTGTTTATTTGAACCTGTGTCGAGTTCTCTCCAGGCGGCACCATCAAAGTGGATCACTTTGCCGTTATCTCCGGCGGCGTAGACATCCCACGGACTCTGACCCCAGATGGAGACGTAATTGGCGAGTGTGTCATCGGTGTGATAGCTCACGCTCCACGCGCTGCCGTTGAATTGTAGAATCTTGCTGCCCGCAGCCGCAAAGATCGCGTTGCCGCTGGTACCCCAGAGTTCGAGGATTACATTGTCATTCTTTTGATGCATTTGACGCCATCCTGTGCCGCTTTTCGCCAGCACGACGCCATCGTCGCCCGCTGCATAGACATCGAAATCGCTTTCTCCCCACACAGTCCTCAGTCGTCCACTGGCTACGCGTGGCAGGAGTTGCGTGTGTACCCCTTCTGCGGTGCTCCGATAGACGATTCCGCCATCGCCGCAGAAATAGAACTCGTCAGGCACGATTCCACTGATTCCGTAGACTCCCTTTGTGCCGAGGCGGTGAGAGCGAAGAATGTCTGCCGCAAAGTCAATCTGGAATATATCTCCCTGAACAGTTGATGCGTATATGCCGTCTGAGGATAGACCCCACACTGCCACAAAATCAACAACGGATTCGTCGCTCACACCTGCGTCAAATGTTTGCCACGTAACGCCGTCATAGAATACCATCTTCGCGTTCTCTCCTACTGCGATCAGAGTGTCATCACCGAACCCCCACGTGGAAATTAGCGTACCGGATGTGACTGTCGAGACGGAATCCCACTTTGAGCCGTCATAATGCAATATCAGCCCGGTGACTCCGACGGCAAAGATGTTATCAGCTGAACTTCCCCATACAGAGAAGATCGCTCGACTCACCGGAGTTGTCATCACAGACCAGCTAGTGCCATCGTAATTCAGGATTGTGCCGCTGTTACCGACGGCGAAGACATTGTCGTCCGTCAATCCCCAGATCCCGTGCAACTGTCCCGAATAATTGGATGTCATTTTTGACCATTCTTCGCCATCAAAGTGCAGAATTTCTCCGACTTCACTGCACGCAAATACACTCGAATCGGATGAAGCCCAGACTCCCGTCAGATCGTAATTGGTGATTGGATCGTGAAGAGTAGAGGTTTGGCCTTTGATAGACAGAATTGTCCCCAGGTCACCGACAGTATGGACAGTTGACGAGGAACTGTCGACCCAGATTGCGTTCAGCTTATTAGCTTGGGGCAAAGGCGATTGCCATTCACCCGTGAGAGTGATTGCATTATCTGAGTCGTCTTCGGACTCAAACGGTTTTTCCTCGTAACACCCCGCAGAGATAACGAGCAGCAGCATTGCGAAGCTCAGCGACACGATCAATCGTCCTGATATATTCATGAATCTACTCCGACCTGTTTTATGCGTTGCCAAATGATATACTGTCAAAGGCTTATACAATGATCTCTATAATCAGTTCACGAATATACCAGCGCTGACTTCCCATGTCAATTTCAATTTGTCTGCTGATATCTTTGATCTGGAGATGATTTTGCAAGTCGGGGGAATATAATGCATCGGCGGTGCGCTGAGACTCCTCGATCAAAGAATCTGCACACCGCCGAAAATAATAGGGCAATTATGCCAATCTATGTTTCTCGCTATTTAGCCAAGAGCATTTTCTTCGTCTGGGTGAAGTCAGTCGTCTCCAACCGATAGAAATAAACTCCCGACGCAACAGGGTTGCCGCCATCATCGGTGGCATCCCAGATTTCCCGATGGGTTCCTGCTGTCGACTCGCCGTCTACGAGTGTGCGAACATTCTGGCCCAGCAGGTTGTAGACCGACAGTCTGACATGACTCGCCGATGGCAAGTTATATGATATGACTGTAGTCGGGTTGAATGGATTCGGATAATTCTGCGCAAGGCTGTAGTCAATTGGCTGCAATCCTGCAGCGGTCGCCTTTGTCGAAAGCTGAGTCAATCCGAATACATTGCCATTGCCGGTCCATGTGATGTCAGGATACACCCTAACCTTGTTGACGCAGATGGAGAATGGTTCTTCACCTGTCGGATAACCGGCTGTGGCATCATCAAGATTGTCCTGCCCGTACACTGGCGTGAACCTCAACATTCCGTCCATATAGACGCCGCGTCCGCAGAGAACTTGGTCGGCACTGTACGCCTCAATTACGCTGTTGTTATCGATGATCGAGCCATCGACTTTGATGTCAGAGCCATATAGCGACATCCATGTGCGGGATGGCGTTACATCGCGATCCGAATTCGCCAATGGTTTGGCAAGGCCATCCGGAGCGGGAGGAGGAGTATCCCATCCGGGATAGATGAGAGCACCATCGCATGACGACTTAATCCAGTAGCCGAACAATTCGCTCAAATCAGTCAGTGTGTTGAAGGGCTCTTTGCCGGGCACCCATACCTGCCCGCCGTTGTCGAAGCCGATGGCAATCTCAATACAATCGAGAATCGTGGCAAAACCGACTTCAAGAGGCAGCGTTTGAACCGGCCAGTAACTTACGAGATTCCATCCCGTGTAAATGTCGATGTACTCCGACGGATCAATTGTCTCTCCGCATATTTCAAGATCCCAGGCGCAATGCATCTTCAGCCAGTAACCGTGGAAATAGTCGACATACGGCAGCGTCGAGTACTGAGGCAGGAATGGATCGTAGGTCATCGCTCCCCGATCGAATCCGAGAATGACGTCCACGCATTCGCATTTGTCGAGATGGCTGAGCACAAAGTCACTTGTCAGTTCAGTGTAATTGAGATTCCATGAAATCAAGTTCCATCCCTCGTGAAGGTGGATGATTTTGCAGGTATGGAATCTACAGAGCTCGAAGCTGTCACCGTTCGATGTCCAGTATATGACAGGATCGGTGAACACTTCGACGTCATTGATCGTGAACGAAATCTGATCGCCCGGCTCAGCTCCTTCATCCAGATTCAGCGTCACGAAATCATCTCTATAAATCGGCATGAAGCCGAATGACCCGTCGGCCCGAACGACGTCCTGACCGCACAGAACACCATCTGGGTCGTATGCTTTGATAACGTCTCCCTCGCTAAGCAAGACTCCGTTCAGCTTCGGGCACCTGCAGTAGACGTTGATCCATTCGTTCGTTGGGTGAATTCCTTCGTCTGTCCACTCTTTATATGAGAAATTCTCCGCCATCTGCATCTCATCGGCAGAATTCATGAACCATGCCTGTATAGTGTCGATCCCGACACTGTTTCCGGTGTAGACGAAATCCGCCTTGCCATTGCCATCGGTCATCACGGCATCAACAAGTCCGGAGTGTGGGCCACCGATGATTTCGAAGTTGACCTCTCTATCCGCGACCGGATTGGCGTCCTCGTCATTGACAGTAGCCGTCACGGTGTGCTGCGTCCCGACTGGATTGGTGGCGAATGTCGGCGACAGCAGGCAGCCTTCCCCGATGATTGCGGGAACTGTGAGGTAGAACGCTCCGAAGAAAATATTGTCGTCATTGGACGGATTCGAAGTATTCACCGTGATTTGAACATCGCCTTGCTGGACAAAGGGGATCAGATCGTAGAGCTCATCGTCGTAATCAAAATCGAGAGGTGGGCTGAATGGGTCAGGCGGATTTGCGGGATCATCATCGAGACCACCGACCGTGATGAGGGCACCGTTGCCGTAGTCATTCCAATCCGGAGATATACCATCATCCTGACCGCCCGCTGAAGATGAAAGCCGCGATCCGTTGACATCTACGAGACTAAACTGAACATCGTGATCGGGCATCTGGTAACCATATGAGATTCCAAGTGACATTGTCACAACGGAACTTGGATCTGCTAAATCGAGAGGCTCAGCGAGCCCAATCAGAAACTGATCACCAGCGACATCCTGTGCACCGAAGAGCAATATTGCGGTGGCATCGTCCGTCTGATTAGGATCGTCGAAGATCACTGCAAGAATGTTGCCATCAACGATATCCGGGTCAGCCTCCCCAATCGCAAAAGGCACGCGTCCCGCCATAGCAGCGTCGAGAATTGGTTTGACCAGATCAGTGACGTCTGCAATATGATTGAATGAGCTGACATGATTCGGAATGATATTATCCCACACGACGGGGACACCATTGATGGTCACATCGCCCGGTAGCAGACTGTAGTTGGACCATCCCGTAGTCGCAGTAGCGAAGATAGCCTTACGTACGGTTGCGCCGACTGGCTTTTCAGCCTGCAATACTGCTGTCGGATTTCCCGAACTAACACCATCAATCGAGAGACTGATGCGCCCCACTTCGGTAACAACCGGGTCAATTGAAGTTGCCCCATCCGGACTGAAAGCATCCCAGTCGAAGTCAGACGGAACAGTGCCAGGGATGTCCACGGCAGAGGCTGTAGACACACCGAACAACAGGGTGGTGATCAGCAGAGTTGTCCGGAGAAGTGAGCAGATATTCATTTCCTTACTCCTTTTCGCGTTCTTCAATGAGCCGGCCTGAAGCCGACTCATCTGAGAATAGCATTAGTTACTTCTTTTCTTCCTTTTCAGATCGGACACCCAATCCCCCATCAGGCGATCCTCTTCTGGCCTCCTTCCGATTTACGGCAACAGGGGCGCCACTACAGCGCTGCACCTGTCCGCTCCCTTCCTCTCACTTTCTTCCGGCGCGGCATCCGCTGCTTGCCGAACATATAAAGCACTCTTACATACGATTGAATTCATTACACAGCTTCCAGATCTCACGCCCTAACTTGCCTTACCGATAGAAGGCACCGCTATTGAGATACTCTTATTCTCTATTCGGTCAGTAAACCATTCACTCAGCCATCAGATAACAACACAGATTGCAGAAGTAGTTGCCGTGGCATGTATTACGCCTGTCGGCATATTTGTCAAATCTGAGAACCACCTAATTCTATTAAGTTCCAAGGCTCCTGTCAACAACTATTGTTATACTAATTAACCACTCCGGCTTTCCAGCGCGCTATACGCGAGGGATTTAAGTTGACAGTTGCCGTCCTGATTGTTTATTACCTGAGTTAACCTATGGCACGATTGAAATCCTTGATGATAGATATTTCTACAGGTAGTCAATTATAGGAGAGGGGTTTATGGATGTAAGCACCTCAAGCAAGAGTACGCTGACATGGTTCCTGCAGAGGATAACGGGCCTTCTGCTGGTGGTATTTCTGTTCACTCACATGAACATAAACCACTTGTCACTCGGCGAGCGGATTATTGATTTTTCGCTCGTGAACTCGCGACTTGCCGGATCATTCGGCTGGAAAGTCTTCTACATCATGTTCGTCCCAGCGTGTGCGTTTCATGCCATGAACGGATTGTGGGGGATCCTTATCGATTACCGTCCGTCCGCCATGATCCGAAAGGCTTCGCTGGCGGTACTGTGGCTCATCGGATTGGCACTGACCTATATCGGAGCCGACACCCTAATCAATCTTTTTGAAGCATAGGAGGGACAGATGAGTTTCAAAGGATTTGCAGGGAAGTTCGTCGATGAGGCTAAGCTGAATCCGAACGTAGGCACATTTTCATACATCCTCCACAGGATAACGGGAATCGGGCTAGCTATTTACTTGATCATGCACACGTGGGTCCTCAGCTCCGCTCAGGATGGGCCTGCTAAGTTTACCGAACGCCTCGGCAGTGTCCAGACTCCGTTGTTTCATCTCCTGGAGCTGTTTCTGGCCGTGGCCGTGTTTTTCCATCTGCTCAATGGTGTCAGGATAGTGGCTGCTGATTTTCTTCCCCTCACGCGCAGGCATAAGGAGTTGTTCTGGGTCGTGATGGCTCTGTTCATTACTGTGATGGCCTGGACCATTGTAGCTGCTTTGCCGAAACTGCTGGGCCATTGAGGAGGACTCTGGACGTGATTGCTCATAAATTTCTGGTTGTCGGTGGTGGTTTGGCAGGATTGTCTGCGGCTATCGAAGCACGCAAACGAGGGATCGATGTCGCGCTGGTTTCGAAGATTCATCCGACGAGGTCCCATTCCGGAGCTGCGCAGGGGGGTATAAATGCAGCTCTTGCAAACGCCGAGACTGGTCACGACGATACGCCCGATCGCCACGCTTACGATACCATCAAAGGTTCCGATTTCCTGGCTGATCAGGATGCTGTAAAGTTGATGACTGATGCCGCTCCCGGCATCATTATAGATATGGAACATGCAGGCTGTCCATTCTCGCGCACGCCCGAGGGGAAAATCGCACAACGGCCGTTCGGCGGTGCGGGTTTTCCGCGCACCTGTTATGGCGCAGATAAGACCGGGCATTACTTACTGCAGACTCTGTACGAGCAGGCCGTGAAGCACAAAGTGCAGATGTACACGGAGTGGATGGTGACGAAGGTTGTCGTCCGCGATGGGCGCAGCCACGGCGTCATCTGCCTCGATCTTGAGTCAGGCGAGTTCATCCCGATTGCTTCGAACGCGACGATGTTGGCGACCGGTGGATCGGGAAGGGTCTATTCGACGAATACGACCAATGCACACACATCGACCGGTTTCGGTGTGTCGCTGGCATATTGGGCTGGCGTGCCGGTCAAGGATTTCGAGTTCATTCAATTTCACCCTACAGGTCTCTATCCCTCGTCGATTCTCATGACCGAAGGCTGCAGGGGAGAGGGAGGCTACCTTCTCAACAACAAAGGCGAGCGGTTCATGAAGAATTATGTCTCAGAGAAGGTCATGGAGCTTGCCCCGCGCGACATCACCGCTCGTGCAATCCAAATGGAGATCAACGAAGGACGTGGCTTCGAAGGAGCATTCGTGCATCTTGATCTCAGGCATCTCGGTGAGGCGAAGATTAACGAACGTCTTCCCGGCATTCGTGATTTGGCTATGTCATTTGTCAATGTCGATCCCATTAAGGACCCGATACCCGTGAGACCGTCACAGCACTATACGATGGGGGGCATAGACACTAACGAGAAGACCGAGACGGAAGTGACGGGTTTCTATGCTGCCGGTGAGTGCGCATGTGCCTCTGTGCATGGCGCGAATCGTCTTGGCGGCAACTCACTCCTCGACACAATTGTCTTTGGGCGAATTGGCGGAGGTGTAGTCGCTGGATATCTTCCGAACAGTGCCGATCCGACTGAGAGCGTCATGAAGGATGCACTCAAGGAAGAACAGAGCCGTTTCGATGGTCTGATCAAAGGCTCCGGTGATGAGAACCCGTATCAGCTTAAGAATGAGCTTTCCGCAGTGATGCTCGAGAAGGTTGGGATCTTCAGGAATGGTGCCGATATGCGAGTTGCATGCGACAAGATCAAGGAGCTCAAGAAGCGCTATCAGAAGATTCGTCCTATACAGACCAGCAAAACATTCAACTATGATTTTCTGTGGGTGACCGAGATTGCCGGCAATCTCGATGCTGCCCAGATGATCGCCGAGGGCGCGTTGCGCAGAGAAGAGAGCCGTGGCGCGCATTTCCGCATCGATTTCCCGAAACGTCTCGACGATCCCTGGATGAAGCACACCATCTTCAAGTACAAACCGGGCGGACCTGAGATCAGCTACAAACCGGTGAAACTTGGGCTGTACGAGCCGGAAGAAAGGAAGTATTGATATGCCTAAGTTCAAAGTCTTCAGGTTTGATCGAGATAAAGACGAGATGCCATACTTCCAGACTTATGATATGCCCGTTGTGCGGGGGATGACTGTACTGGAAGGACTCTATCATATAATCGAAAACATCGATCCGTCGCTGGCATTTAGATCATCGTGCCGTGCTGCAGTTTGTGGTAGCTGCGCGATGCATATCAATGGTCAGTACCGCCTCGCCTGCGAAACAAATATCGATCACTTGAAGTCTGATCTAATTACGATCAGGCCGATGGCGCATTCGCCGGTGATGCGCGATCTCGTGGTCGACATGAAGCCATTCTTCAGGAACTACGAGAAGATCATGCCGTATCTCATCCCGAAGGAAGAGCCTCCTGAGAAGGAGTATATCCAGACAGTCGAAGAGCGCCACAGGCTCGATGTCAAAGTCGACTGCATCCTGTGCGGAGCTTGCTTTGCATCGTGCCCGGTTGTGTCGACCGACGAGAACTACCTCGGCCCGGCCGCACTGCTGAAGGCTTTGCGGTTCGTCGATGATACCCGCGACGGCGCGACGTATGAGAGATTGGCGTTTCTCGCCACAGATTTCGGCGTGTTTCGATGTCATACTATCTTCAACTGCCAGCAGGTCTGCCCGAAAGACCTCGCCCCGACAGGCGCTATCCAGAGACTGAAATGGAAAGCAATCTGGGCAAAGCTGAAAGGCAAGCTACCAAAACCGCAGTCACCGGCAGCGTAGATAATCATATCATTGCATGATCATGCAGGCAGGAGCAAATGATCCTGCCTGTTTTCTTCTTTGGGAGATCGCCACATATTCGTGCATCAGTGCGTGTCCTGGCACAATTATTAGGCCATGAAATCAGCATTGAGTTTGATTTTCCGGCGAAACATCTTATGTAAGTCGGTATTTCTCAAGGAGTTGTACGCTGTCGCGAAATTTCGGATGAATTGGAATAGACCTTGCTATTTGATGGTATACTGTTATAGATTATATAACGACAAGATCCGGCGCAACAAATGGGAGGAAGAATGGTAACGCGAAGTTCAACACGGGGACTGGTGGCTCTGTCCATCTCAGTGATGGTGATGCTACTCAGTGCTGTCTGTCTGGCCGAAGACGACACAACTGCAGACAGTTCATCACACAATTCACTGACAGCGGGATCGAAGGCAATGCAGTTTCAGATCGATGACAATTTCCAGCTTAGTTCATTCGATGGCGCGACGATCTCTTTTAAGAAGTACTCATCAGCTAGATCGGCGAAGCGGTTAGGCCTCACTATTTCTGGCTCTTTGCTCGGAAGAGACACATATGATGACAATCTGTCTGGTATTCCTGGTCGCGTAGACACAGATCGATCGATAAGTACTCTCGGTTTGGATGCTCAATTGCTGTTTCTGTCATATTCACAGGTGCGTAAATCGGCTTATTTCTACTATGGTTATGGTCCCATGATTGGGTATTCTCTGTCAGACAATCAAACAGAATCTGTCTTCATTCGGGAGAATCTAATCAGCAGAGTGACGGCTCTTGATCGCCAGTACGTTCTATCGGGTGGAGGAATCGCGATTATAGGTGTTGACTGGTTCGTAACTGATGGGCTAAGTCTGTCTGCGGAATACGGGCTATCGTTGATCTACAGGTACCTTGATAACATATATCGCTACGATTATATCAGGAGAGACTCGGAAACCGGGGATATTGTAGCTCAGGATTCAAGTCAGCGAGATGATTTTGAGAGAGGTGTGCTGGTGCAATCTCTTCCTGTCAAGTTCGGACTATCGGTTTACTTCTGATCTGCATGAAGATATAATGCACCGGGAAGCCGGTGCTGCTATAACCAAGTCTCGTATGAGACACGAACAGCCCATCCTTTCGGATGGGCTGCTCATCTATGTAAAATGGTATATTGCGAGAGTACTTATTCGCGACCGTACTTCTTGATGCCTTCTTCGAACAGATTCCCGCCGTAGCAATCGAATGTCACAATCGCCGGGAAATCCTCAACGGTCAGCTTGCGCACGGCCTCCGGGCCGAGATCGTCGTACGCGATGACTTCCGCCTGTTTGATCGACTTGGATATCAGCGCGCCTGCGCCGCCGATTGCCAGAAAATAGCAGCCGAAATGTTCTTTGAGCTTCTCGCGCACTTCATCCGACATCTGCCCCTTACCGATCATGCCTTTCAGACCGGCATCGAGCATCGCAGGTGAGTAAGCGTTCATTCTGTACGATGTCGTCGGTCCCGCAGAGCCGATGGCATTGCCCGGCTTGGCCGGAGTCGGTCCGACGAAATAAATTATCTGACCTTTTGGATCAAAGGGGAGAGGTTCCCCTTTCGCGAGCGCCTCGGTCATCTTCTTGTGAGCGGCGTCGCGACCCGTATATATCGTTCCGCTGATCAGAACCTGTGTACCGATTTTCAAGCTCTTCACAACCTCATCGGTCAGCGGCGTTGTGATTCTCACTTTTCCATCAGCCATGATCTATCTCCAATCAGATGATGACTTCTTTATGCCTTGCGGCATGACACTGTATATTGACTGCGGCCGGGAAGCTCGCGATATGACACGGATGCGCTTCAATAAAAACCGCGAGCGCAGTTGTCCGGCCACCGAGTCCCTGTGGGCCGATTCCGATTTTGTTGATTTTTTCGAGAAGCTCCTCTTCGAGAGCAGCATAGTATGGATCAGCATGCTTTGAACCGACCTCGCGCAGAAGCGACTTCTTGGAAAGCTGTGCACACTTGTCGAACGTTCCTCCAACGCCGATACCGACAATGATCGGAGGGCAGGGATTGCCGCCAGAGCGCTTCACTCTGTCGATGACGAATTCCTTCAGGCCTTCGACGCCGTCTGATGGTTTCATCATCTTGACTTCGCTCATGTTTTCCGAGCCGCCACCCTTGGCAGCAAAGATGATCTTCAGTTGGTTGCCGGGGACTATTTCATAGTTGATGACAGCCGGTGTGTTGTCACCGGTATTGACTCTCTGGATCGGATCGCCGAGTATCGATTTGCGAAGGTAGCCATCTTTGTAACCCTGGCGGACACCCTCGTTGATAGCATCAGAAATCAAACCGCCGGTGAAATGGACATCCTGTCCCACCTCAACGAAAAAGACTGCGAAGCCGGTATCCTGACACATGGGGACAAGCTGGTCATGTGCGATCTCTGCATTCTTGACAATATCACCCAGGATACCTTTGCCGACCGGAGATTCTTCGCTCTGAGCGGCAGACTTGAGCGCATTCAGGACATCCTTCCCGAGGAAGTAGTTCGCCTCCATGCACATCTGCCTGACCTTGGGAATTATTTCACTAACGTTTATCTCACGCATAGCTGCTCCTTGCTGGTAAGACTGAAGAGAGGGAGAAGGACTAGCTGGAGATTGCTTCAACCGAAATGACTTTTTTGTCACGGCCCTTGCGGGAGAACTTCACATGCCCATCGACGAGCGAGAAAACCGTGAAGTCCTTTGCCAGACCGACATTCTCCCCGGGATGGAATTTGGTGCCGCACTGACGTACAATAATGCTGCCGGCGGTTACGAATTCTCCGCCGTAAGCTTTCACGCCTCGCCGCTGTCCGTTGGAGTCGCGCCCGTTGCGGGACGATCCAACACCTTTCTTATGAGCCATTCTTTCCTCCCGTCCACATTAGAAAGCCCAAATCTTGTAATTTGGGCTTTTCAAAATCAGACGGCAAATATAACAGCATTTGCCGAAATGGCAAGCGAAAAATCTATCGAGCCACTGGCTTTTCCGACGGATTCGGGTTGAACGTGAATTTCAACCCGTCAGACCCTTCCGGGAAGTCGATAAGGATATCACAGTCGCCTGCATATTGGCCGCGCAGAATCTCCTCGGCCAGCGGATCTTCAAGGAATTTCTGGATAGCGCGGTTCAGGGGCCTGGCTCCAAAATGCGGATCATAACCCTTGTCGGCAATGTACTCTTTGGCCGCTGGCGAGAGAGTGAAAGATATGCCCTTGTCAGCCAAGCGCTTACCGACATCCGAAAGCTGGATTTCGATGATCTTCTTTATGTGATCCTTCGTGAGCTGGTGGAACGTAACTGTCTCGTCAATACGGTTTAGGAGTTCCGGATTGAATATCCTTTTCAACTCCTCGGTGACACGCTTCCGCATTGCCTCGTGATCCGGCCGATCCGCATCACCCGACTTGAAGCCGAGCGTTTTGGAATCAAATATCTGCCTAGTGCCGATATTCGATGTCATGATTATAACAGTATTTCTGAAGTCGACCTTCCTGCCGAACGAATCGGTCAGGCTGCCGTCATCCAGAAGCTGTAGAAGGATATTGAACACATCCTGATGAGCCTTTTCGATTTCGTCGAGCAGCACCACCGAGTAGGGATGGCGGCGGACTTTCTCGGTGAGCTGTCCACCTTCCTCATATCCGACGTAGCCGGGAGGCGCTCCGACAAGTCTCGACACCGCAAACTTCTCCATGTACTCCGACATATCGATCCGCACGAGAGCGTTTTCATCCTCAAAGAGGAAACCTGCCAGCACTCTTGCGAGCTCGGTCTTGCCAACTCCTGTCGGCCCGAGGAATATGAATGACCCAATTGGCCGGTTCGGATTGCCGAGCCCTGCACGTGCGCGTCTGATAGCTTTCGTGATGGCCGTAATAGCTTCATCCTGGCCGACAATGCTCTTCTGCAGTTCTTCTTCCATTCGGAGAAGCCGGCGTGATTCCTTCTCTTCAAGACGGAACAATGGGATGCCCGTCATTTGGGAGACGATTGCCGCGACATCCTCGCTGGTGAGTTCGATCTGTTCTTCTTCGCGGGCGGCGTGCCAGTCCTGCTTCATCTGCTCGAGTTTCTCGCGTTTTGCCTTCAATTCGTCTCGCAGATGAGCGGCGCGTTCGAACTCCTGATTCTTGACGGCATCTTCCTTCCGCTTGGAAAGTTCTTCGATTTCATTCTCAAAATCGGTGAACTCCTGCGGTTTGGTGTAAGTCGACAAATGCGCGCGCGAACCGGCTTCATCGATAATATCGAGGGCCTTATCCGGCTGGAATTTCCCGGTAATATACCTATCCGAGAGCTTCACCGCCGCTTCGATCGCGCTGTCGCTAATTTCGAGCCTATGATGCTCTTCATATTTCTGTTTGAGACCTTGAAGAATCTTGATCGTATCATCGGTTGATGGTGGCTCGACCATAACAGTCTGGAACCTGCGGTCGAGAGCGCCATCTTTCTCGATATATTTTCTGTATTCGTTGAGGGTCGTGGCGCCGATACACTGCAATTCGCCTCTCGACAGAGTAGGCTTGAAGATGTTCGAAGCATCCAATGATCCCTCGGCACCACCGGCACCGACTATGGTATGCAACTCATCTATGAAGATGATTACATCTTTCGAGCTGATTATCTCGTTCATGACAGCTTTCAACCGCTCTTCGAACTGGCCTCTGTACTTGGTGCCAGCCACCAGCGAAGCCATATCGAGAGTCACCAGCCTCTTGTTCTCCAATGTCTGCGGGACTTTGCCCTGGACGATTCTCTGCGCCAATCCTTCTGCAATAGCTGTCTTGCCCACGCCAGGTTCGCCGATCAGCACCGGGTTATTTTTCTTGCGACGCGACAATATCTGGCTGACACGCTCGATTTCGTCTTCACGCCCGATAATCGGATCGAGTTTTCCGCGCCGTGCGAGTTCTGTCAGATCGCGGCCGAAATGATCAAGAGCTGGAGTCTTGCTTTTCTTGCGCTTGCGAGCAAACGACGACGGATTACCGCTGATGATATTCTTCAGCTCGTCATACACCTCCTGATAGGAGATGTCGTACATTGTCAACACCTGAGCTGCTACGCCCTCTTCATCCTTGAGCAGGGCGAGGAGGATGTGCTCGGTGTCAATGTCTTTTGATTTCAACGCGCGCGCTTCCTGTCCAGCGACCTCCAGAGTCTTCTTGGCGCGGGCTGTCAGGGGAAGCTGGCCCATTGTCATCGTGCCGCCAGACGGCTGCACCACGTCCTCAATCGACTGCTTTAGGTCAGCCAGATCGAGTCCGATATTGCTGATTATTTCGACGGATCGGCCTTCGCCAAGCCGTATGAGACCGAGAAGAAGATGTTCCGTGCCGATGTAGTCGTGGCGAAGTCGAGCAGCTTCATCGCGAGCATACTCGATTGCCTTCCTCGCTAGTTCAGTGAACATCTCATTCATGTCAGACCTCCCTGGTTATCGTCGATCACCGGTCAGCCAGCCGTTCACGGACGAGCTGCGCCCGTCTGCTGTCACGCTCAGATGGTGAAAGTTCTTCATTTAGCAATTTCTGCAAATGCGCTGGCTGAACCAGAAGCATTATCTCGTTGATCAGCCGGAGCGGGAGCATGTCGAGAATTCCCATTGCAACTCCCATCCTCATCGCAGAAAGCAGATTCATAGCTTCTCCGGACGACAGCACGCGGGCATGTTTCAGAATACCGTATGCGCGCCATATCTTGTCCTTTATCTCTTCTCCCGCATCCCTGATCAGAGTCGTGCGGGCATTTTCCTCGTGAGCCATCAATTGTCGAGTCACTTCTTCAAGCGACCCAATTATGTCTTCCTCTTTGCGGCCCAAAGTCGTCTGGTTCGAGACCTGGAAGATATTCCCCAGGACATCCGACCCTTCGCCATAAAATCCTCTCACTGCCAGACCGACCTTTGTAATCTGAGATAACACGCCGTCAATCTCATTCGTCAACACAAGCCCTGGCAAGTGTATTAACACTGACGCACGAAGGCCGGTTCCAACATTAGTGGGACAGGATGTCAGGAAACCGTAGTCGCTGCTGAAATCGTATTCGAGTTTGTTGCCCAGCTCGTGGTCAGTCCTTTCGGCATTATTCATCGCGGTCTGTATTTCGAGACCGGACTGGAAGGATTGAATTCGTAGGTGGTCTTCTTCATTAATCATGATGGAGACCGATTCGTCATCTCTGACATACAGCGCGCGGTTCGTACTTGTCCTGAGAAACTCTGGCGAGATAAGGTGTCTCTCAATAAGGAAATTGCGATCGAGATCGTCAATTGTTTCCGACTCGTACAACTTGCCGATGTCAAGCATGCCTTTCTCTTCGAGGGCCGAGCGGACATATTCTTTGGCCTTGGCCTGCATTTCATCGGAAGCGCGGTCGGGGTAATGGATATCGGCGACGTTACGCGCCAGCCTGATGCGACTGGAAAGTACTATTGCGGCGTCTGTACCATCGGCTTGCAGCCATTTCGCAGGTTTATCTACCAGTTCTTCAAACATAGTTCCTCTTACCAAAATATACCTTGCGTCAATATAGAGTGCAAGGACTATTGCCCGCTTGAGACAATGCCCTTAATACGATCTCGCAATTCGGCAGCGAGTTCGAAGTTCTCAGACTGCACTGCGTCGCGCAACTCTTCCTGTAGCTTCCGTCCTTCCTTCAACGGCTTCATCTTGTCCGGTGAACCCCACGGTAGCTTCCCCGAGTGCCGATTGGATCCGTGGATCTTCCTTAGCAAGTCGTCCAGCGGTGCATGGAATGCACTGTAGCACCCACCACATCCGAAACGACCAGTCTTCGAAAATTCTGAGAATGTCAACCCACATTTCTGACACTCAAGTTGCTCCTGTCTATCAATACCCGTCGCAAGCGTTTTCTCCACCATGCTCGCCAGAAAGTCACCGAGAGGGAAGGGAGCGTTCTTGAGAGGATTCTCGAATCCTCTGCGAGACGCACAATTGGCACACAGGTCCAGAACGGACGTGTCGTTTCCCACGATCTGGGTCAGGTGTATTATGGCTTCGTTCTTCTGACAATCCTGGCACAACATATCCTATCTCCTCACCTTGCGGGAATTGTCACACCGGCTGAGAGTTCATATGTCTCGTCGGCACTCTCAGCAAGTTCTCGATTATGAGTTGCGACCACGAAAGTGATTCCCATACTCCTGTTCAAATCGCAAAGCATCTCGTGTAGTGCGGATGCAGTCTTCGTGTCGAGGTTGCCACTCGGTTCATCCGCGAGGACAACCTTCGGATCTGTCACAAGAGCTCTTGCCACCGCAACCCGCTGCTGTTCACCACCCGAGAGCTTGCCCGGCTTGTGGCTCGTCCTCTCCGACAAACCAAGCCTTCCCAATAAGTAAGACGCCTTCTCTTCGGCTGTCGTTTGATCAGTCCCTCGTATTAGCAGAGGCATCATTACGTTTTCCAGGGCAGTGAAATCAGACATCAAGTGGTGAAACTGAAATACAAAACCGACATTCTCGTTTCTGAATTGCGCCATCGAGTCGTCATTCATACTTGCGTAATCCGTACCGCAGACTTCCAGCATGCCGTCCGTAGCGCGATCAAGTCCTCCGAGAATGTGCAGGAGAGTACTCTTGCCCGCTCCTGATTCACCTACTACTGCAGCCATCTGTCCACGCTCTATGCTCAAGTCGACTCCATTGAGTACATTCAATGAGCCGTCCACTGACAGAAAGCTCTTCCGGAGACCCGTTGCTTTGATCACAATTGAGCTGCTGTCCTTCCGCTCCGAATCCACGTCCGATGCGGCATCATGACGACTATTCATATTTTCGCCCATATGTGACTTTTGTTTAGTATAATTTACTCATATCTAAGAATTTCAACAGGATAGAGACGCCCCGCCCGGTGTGCCGGATAGAGAGCAGCCAGGAAGCTAAGAAGAATCGACGTTGCCGAAATCACCACGAAATCGAGCGGCTCCATTCTCACAGGCAGCTTGCTTATGAAGTATATGTCCGCAGGCAACGATATTATTCCAAACTCCTGCTGCAACAGACACACAATTACTGCCAAAGTGATACCGAGCACCGTGCCGATCGTTCCAGTCGCCAGACCTTGATACACGAAGATTCGTGAGATAGATTTCCGCAAGGCGCCCATAGACTTAAGTATTGCTATCTCACGTTTCTTCTCAAGGACGAGCATCACCAGCGTGGAGATGATATTGAACGCAGCTACAGCGATTATCAACGCAAATCCGAGAAACATGCCGTACTTCTCGAGCTTCATCCATGAATAGAGATTCTTGTGCATTTCTGTCCAGTCAGTCGCGAAATATGGAAAGCCGAGGTCCCTGTTCAGGGCTGCTGCGACCTGAGCAGACTTGTACATGTCGTCGATCTTGATTTGAATACCGGTCACTTTCTGTTCCAGTTTGAACAGCTTCTGCGCCGATGTGATGCTTATATAGGAGAGCGATGCGTCGTACTCATGAAGTCCGTTGGAGAAGATACCTGACACGGTAAACTGTGCGACTTTCGGCATTTTCATACCTGTGACGCCACCTACCAGCGACATATCTTTAAGGCTCATCAGAACGACTCTTGATCCGACGGTCACTCCAAGCCGCTCTGCAAGCGTTTCTCCGAGCACTATTCCCGGCAGTCCTGATTCAAGTGTGTCGAGATTGAGATCACCGCGAGTGATTGTCTCCTGCAGATTCGATACGCCGCGCTCGAGATTAGGATCAATCCCGCGCACCATCGTTCCATCATTCTCCTTTGCAGATGATATCGAAGCTTTATAATAGACGAAAGGCGCAGCGGCCACGACGCGATCGACCTTTCTGACTTCCTCCAGCAGTTTATCCGTCTCCTGAATCCCGACATCATCGAAAGTGAAAATCGAAATATGCGCAAGGGTACCGACGATTCGTTCACGCACCTCCGACTCGAAACCATTCATCATAGAGAGAACGGTCACCAGAGCCGCGACGCCGATTGTAATGCCGGTGATCGTGATGAAGGAGATCACTGAGATGAAACCTTCCCGTTGCCTCGACTTCATATACCGGGTGGCGATGAAAAGCTCGTACCTCATATCCTACTCCGGTTTCAATTGCGGGAAAAGAAGCACCTCACGGATGTTCGTCTGATTGGTCAGGAGCATTACGACGCGATCAACTCCGAAGCCGAGTCCGCCGGTTGGGGGCATCCCGTGTTCGAGGGCGCGAAGGAAGTCCTCATCCATAACCTGCGCTTCCTTGTCGCCGAGCTTCGAGAGCTGCTTCTGCATCGCGAAACGCTCTCTCTGATCGAGAGGATCATTTAGTTCAGAGAAAGCATTTGCAACTTCGATCTCGCAGATGAACAGCTCAAATCGCTCCGTCAGCCTGGGATCGTCGCGGTGCACTTTCGCAAGTGGCGACATCTCGATCGGGTGATCGGTAATGAACGTGGGCCGTATCAGATTCGGCTGCACCTTCTCAGTGAAAATGTCATCTATGATCTTGCCGCGTCCTCTCGACTCCTCAACTTCGATGCCTTTTTCTTTGCATGCTGCTTTCAATTCGGCCTCATCCAGGTTCTCAGCATCGATGCCGGAGTACCTCTTGATTGCTTCGAGCATCGGAAGGCGTTCCCATTCGCAGTCCAGTTCGATCTCTTCATCCTTGTACGTGATCGTAGTTCTGCCCAGGACTTCGCGTGCGGCGTGAACAAGTAGCTTCTGCATCAATTCCATAATGTCATTATAATCTACGTACGCCTGATAGAGCTCGATCATCGTGAATTCGGGATTGTGTGTCCTGTCGAGACCTTCATTTCTGAAATCCTTGCAGACTTCGTACACTTTTTCGAAGCCACCTATAATCAGTCTCTTGAGATAAAGCTCGTCGGCGATGCGAAGGTAGAGCTCCATGCCGAGACGGTTATGATGGGTTGTGAACGGTTCGGCAGATCCACCGCCGTATAGCGGCTGAAGTATCGGGGTTTCGACTTCGACAAACCCATCGTTATCGAGATAATCCCTGATCGACCGTATGATCTTGGCTCGATTCAGGAATATTTCCTTAACTTCTCTATTAGAGATGAGATCGAGATAGCGCTGCCGGTAGCGCATCTCTACATCCTTGAGCCCGTGCCACTTTTCCGGCAGAGGCCGGAGGGATTTCGCGAGCATTTCGAAGCTCTCGACCCATATGGACATTTCACCCTTTTTGGTGCGAAAGACTTTTCCCCTGCACCCGATTAGATCGCCGATATCAATCTGCTTGTAGAGCGCGTAAAGTTCATCGCCGACCACGTCCTTCTTGAAATAGAGCTGTATCTGCCCAAGATCATCCTGGATGTGGCAGAATCCCGCTTTGCCCATCACGCGAATTGTCATTACACGACCTGCAAGAGTGATTCGCTCCTCGCTTTGTTCGAGCGATTCGAAATTCTCTTTGACTTGTTCAGATCGATGAGACACTTCAAACCTGTACGGAAACGGATTGATTCCCGCTTTGCGCAGTTCTTCCAACTTCTTTATTCGCACGGATCGCTGATCGACCGTCATCTCATTCTCATTGCTGGTCAATTCTCACTCCAGATTGATAGGTTCATCCTATGTGACATTGGGAAACTTCTTCCTGAGCGCGTCTTCAACGGCCGCAGGTACAAACGCCGATATGTCGCCACCGTTCTTCGCAACTTCCTTGATGAGGGAAGAGGATATATAGACATAACTCAAGGATGGCATCAAGAAGACTGTTTCCGCTCTGTTGGCAAGTTCTCGGTTCATTAGTGCGAGCTGGAATTCGTACTCAAAATCCGATACCGCTCTCAGGCCTCGAATAATCGCGACAGCTTCGGATTCTTCGACGAATTTCGCAAGCAGTCCCGAGAAAGGGACTACATTGACATTTTGCATTGATGAGATCGCGCCTCTAACCAGCTCGACACGCTCCTCCAGATCGAACAGATACGGTTTCATGCCATTGGCTACAACCGCCACTATGATTTTGTCGAACATGCCTGAGGCGCGGCTCACTAAATCGAGGTGGCCATTTGTCACTGGATCAAAACTGCCGGGATATATTGCGGTTCTCATCACTTCTTCCTCAGTATTAATACTTCACTTTGTCCGAATTTCTTCTCTCTCAGAAGTGTATAGGTCTTCTGGTTGAAGCTGATTTTGGTCTTACCTGAATGCTCGACGACCAGCAGGCATCCGCTCCTGACGAGGTTCTGCTTCGCAATCATGTCGAGCAGTTTCGAAGAGAGAGGAGTCCCGTAGGGTGGATCGGCAAGCAGTATAGTTACAGTATCCAGACCTTTTAGATTGGCCAATTCATCCGGCAGCTTCAGCCGCACAATATCGGCACGGTCGAGCAGGTCGAGTGTCTGCAGGTTCTCCTTCACGACCTTCAGTGCGTCACGAGAGAGGTCGACGAAAAAGCACTTTTTCGCGCCGCGAGAAAGCGCTTCCAGTCCGAGATTGCCAGACCCACAGAACACGTCAGCTACGATAGCATTGTCGATTTCCGGTGCTATCATGTTGAATATGCTCTCTTTGACTTGCTCAAGTGTCGGCCTCACTTCGAGTCCCTTAAGAGTCTTAAGCTTGAACCCCTTCTTCTCACCGGCGACTATTCTCATGTTAAATTACTCCAAGCGCCGCCAAAGGCAGAAGAAATCGTTCGGGCTTGTCTATCGTTCCATGAAGGATCTTCGAGATGTGATCAGGATTAAATCCTCTGAAATTGAGTCTCGACGAGAGTTCCGAAGCCAGCTCATCTTCATCAGCTCCGTTGATCACAACTCTGTCTATTCTCGCGCGTGATCCGGAAGTATGCCACGACAGAAGAGTCTCGATCGTTTCGGCGAATCTCTCCATTTTGCCGTCGGTCGGCAAATGTGCCGGCAGCAGGTCGGTCACATGGCGCTGGGACGTTCTGACAAGATACGCGCATTTGCTGCCGATGAACACACATTCGGCAGCTTCAGCATCCTCTCTGGCGCAATAGCTGGAAACGACATCTCCCCACACAGACTGTGGGAAAAACATCTGATCAATAAGCAGGCCAATCGATTTGGCCTGATCAGTCAGGTGGTTCACATTTCGCTTTCGAGCCGCCCTTACCCTGCGAATCTGGTACTTGCCACAAATGGAGTCCATTAAGTGTATGCTTTCATAGAGATAATCTTCGTGTCGACCAATAAGATGTGTCGCGATCTCCCAGCGCTCCCACTCATCCCGGCGGATTGTCAGCCCCTTCGGAATCTGAATCGTGAATTCGATTACATACTCCGCCGGAAGAACTACTGACGCCGGAATCAAGCCGTCACTCGAAGGAACGACTTGCGATATGGATTGCAGCGCGCTGCCGAAGTCTCCTGACCTGACTGTTTCAGGAACACTGATATCGAACTCATCAGCGCGAAGAAGCATGCAACTGCTATGTGATACTTCGAGCAGCACAGTCCTGATGGCATCCTGTGCCAGTTCGATGCCGAGTCGATATTTGAACGGCGTAATCATTTTTCACCGATTTCTATCATGCCCCGGACTGCTGTCAGTTTCGAGGGGCCTATGCCCTTGACTCGCACGAGATCATCGACACTCTCGAAACGACCTTGTACCTTTCTTGATTCGATTATTTTCGTAGCGAGATAATTCCCGATGCCGGGGAGCAGCACCAGAGAATCGATTGGTGCCGTGTTGATGTTGATCCGGTACTTGTGAAGCATTCCCTTAGTGAGTAGTCCTGCTCTTACTTCGCTTCCGTCAGTTGTCGCGCGATCCTGCTCCAGTTGACTTATAATAACCTCGGGGTAGATCACTTCTCCTGACTTCTGATAGATTACGATGGCTCCGCCCACAAGGAAAACAGTCGTCAGAAACAACACTACCCTGATGTCCGATTTAGAGAACAGTTCAGGGCGCCTGTCGTTCATTATTTACCTCACAATCCCGCTGGCGTAAGATATTGTCAGCGGCTGAGTAGGGCAAGTAAAACTTTGCCAACAGCGGCAAGGCTCGATGGACTGCATTTGTCGGGAGTATCGGCTTGAGTGTGCCAGGAAGGATAGTCGAAATCGATTATGTCGATTACAGGGATACCTTTTTCCAGAAAGGGGAGGTGATCGTCATAGACGGTGTGTTTGATGGAATCGACAAAATGCGAAGCGCCCTGTTCTGCAGCTTCGCTCCAGACCTGGTCGACGATGCGCTTGGCGTACATATGAGAATATCGTTCACGGTAGATCCTCATATCGGTTGCGCCGACCATATCCAGCAGAATTCCGAACGCGTAATGTCCCTGATCGATATTTTCAACGTAGTATTTAGAGCCGATGCAGTAGTAGTCCAGATTGCCCGACTCACCGTAATCTTCAGCATCGAAAAGCACGATGTCGACTCCATAGGGGCAGTCGATATGAGGCAGTAGATTTGCGAGCTCCATAAGTACGGCGCAGCCTGAAGCGCCATCATTGGCACCGAGAATCGGCTGATTCTGCAGTGCTACGTTCGGGTCCATGTCGGCATATGGCCTCGTATCCCAGTGGGCGCACAGGAGCACTCGCGGCAGACGACCCGGATTGAATCTGGCAATGATGTTGGTCAGATCGGAAAAAGTCGTATCGCTGATGGTGTCGGTGAACTCAAAATTCTGCAGTTCGACCGTATCGAGCCTTGTCTCGAAGAATGCCTTGAAGTACTCGAGTGCCTTTGATGCACCATCCGAGCCCGGATTCCTCGGTCCGAAGTCACATTGCTCAGTGAGATAGACATAGGCGCGGTCACCGTCAAAAGTCACTTTGCCAGATCCGCAACCCGGTAAAGACATGACTGTGAAGAGAATCAACAGAACAGCAGCGACGAGCAGATTTGACCTTGAAGCATAGTTCATCAGAATCTGATTTCAACCCATATTCCGAGTTGGCGTACATGCGATTTGCGGCGAGACCTCTTATCCTCGGTGTCGGACCAGCGCATCTGGAGTCCGCCTTGAATATTGCTCGAGAAGCTGTAAGTTGCTCTCGGCGCGACTGTGAAATCGGTGCGTTCGTTCCCGGGGCTCACATTACCCTTGGTGTCTTCCTGCTCAGATTTAGTAGTCCGCTGGGAGATGTCAATGGTAAGAGACATCGTGCTCTGAATCTTCAGTCGACCTAAAAGTGGAATCTTAAACCCCGTCGGCGCTCTGAAACTGTACCTGTTGGAAAGCGTAATGCTCTTGGACCAGTTGCGCTGCTCGCGCGATACACCCTGCGTGATCGTCTTGTTGATCGATTGGGAAACCTCATATCGGCCTTGAGTTTGAACCGACTTCAGCCACGTCACATTGAATCCGAGCAGAGGACCGAAATTGTGCGTTATGTTCTCTTTTTCTTTATCACCGCTGTTCTTATTGATGCTCTCATCGAGCTTCTTGGAGTAGCTGCTGTTGACCGCGAAAGACTTGAATAGCCAACCGATGATGCGAAAACGCTCCAGTCGCCCTATGTTGACGCTGAGGTCCGGAAATGAAGTCGAGATTGTCTCAAGATCATTCGCGCGTGACGTCTGAGTTCTCTTGGAATAACCGGAACTGATCTTGGAACCAAGTATGAAATCGATACCGCTCTTGGCGGAATATGTTTCGGATTTCGAGTCAGTGAAGCGACTAACGCTGCTTCCAGATGATTGGATGATCTCAACTCCAGGATCCTTGGTGAAGCCGAACTGGAACTTCAATGACGGACGATCTACCAGTCCTGAGCTCGAGAAGCGATTGTCCTGACTGTAACTGAGAGTGACGGGGTCGATTCTGTTGGAGATAGGTCGAATGATTAAGAGGAACGGCTTGAACAGAACGAAGTCCCCGCCTTTTCCGGAGCCTCCTTTACCTTTCGAACCCGCGCCGAAGAACCTCTGAGAGTCGAACTTGCTTGACAAGGTCCAGTTCGAACTGGTCGATGCGAGTCTTGAACCATCTTTGTAACGCTTAGGATCGGAGTTCTCATCATAAGAAGACTTGTAACTCAGCTTGGTCGACAAGAAATTGAATATCTTTGGTTCGTAACTTCCAGTGAAGGACTGGCGGCGCACCAACTCGACGCCGAGTTTGAATTCCTTCGGATTGAAAGAGAACTTAAGGGTCTCGGGATCCCTCAGGTCTCTGTCTGTCGAGAAATTGAAGCTCAGCGGCAGAGATCCGAAGAGATTATATTGCGCTGAACCCGATCCCGTGAATCGTCGATCATATGTCGAGAATATCCGGCCTTCATTGTTAACGCTCAGAGTCTGCTTCCGCGAGACATCACCTTTGAAGCTGAGCCTGCTCGGGGAATATCCCAGCGCCGTATTTGTGATGGCAGATGGGAAGAACGGAATGAATGAAGTCCAGCCGAATATCCGTATCGTCTTGTTGCCCGGGTTCAGAGAATAGTCGGCGTGAGCGGCATAATTCTCGCTTTCACTTTTCGGCTGTGTGGGAGATTGTGCATTAGAAGAGGAATATGAAAAGCTCGTGTTGATCTTGTTGAGAGTGAGGTTCCAGAGCCAATTGTTCGTCTTCTTTGCAAATTTCGATGATATCCGGAAGTTGTTTGAATAGTTGCGAGAAGTCTCTGCTTCACGATCTTTCTCGGTTATGACGATGTCGGAGCCTGACTTCAATCTCGGGACTCTTACGCTCTTGCTCCACGAGTAGGATATGGGTATCCTTGCACCCCACTGCGGGGGAAGGAACTTGTCGAAGTTGAAGCTCGTGGAAATTGACAGGGATGTTTCTTCACTCCCCGCTCCCAGATTGTTCCTGTCCGCTGCCGTAAGCTGCCTGAAGAAAGCGTCTTTCTTCCTGTAGTTCATGGAGAATGATCCAATATCAGCGATACTTGTTGTGACGCTGATTCGTTTCGCGACTCCCTTGTCGCGCCTGACGTCAGTGACGCGCAATTCATCCAGCCAAATTTCACCCGATTCCGGATCGGGCGGAGCGTCGGCGGACCTCTGCACGCCCGCCGCAAGATAGATAATGTTCGTGAGCCGAGGGTTGCCTTTCACCCCGTAGCGGCCGACTGACAGGTAATTCGTATCTGCAATTTCCTGTCTTAACTTGAGCAGGCTGTCTTTGACCTGTGTTATTGCATCGAAGTCGATGTCGACCCAGTTGCGCTGATCCCAGTAATTCTTGCCGAGCGATGTGCTGTCCGTGCCGTAGATTCGCGTGTGGAATTCATAGAAATTCTGAGAATCGGTACCCATGCGGAAGATGAATTCAATCGATGAATCGGCAGTAGTCGCGCTATGGACATACATCTGAAGTCGCCTGTAGCCGGCGTAGTTCTCTCCCCGGAACAATATGCGTTCGGCGATTCCTCTGGTACCGGGGTCAAAATTGAAGAACCTCAACCACAGCGACTGCTCTTTCTCGCGTGTCTCGTTGACTTTGTCGTAGTATCCCTCCACATCAGGAGGAGGAGTGTAAACTGTGTCCGCAAATTCTTCTGTGTTGATGACAGAGACGTCGAACCTTGTCTCCTCATCTTCAGATGCACCCGCAGACATCGATGCCTGAGGAAGGGGAGTCTCGAGAGGCTGAACGAGCCATCTTGTGGACACAAGATCCATTGAAGCAAACTCGAGCGAATCTCTGTGAGAGAATCCGGTGAGTATGATACGCGCGAAGGACACTTGGTCCAGTGTGGCCTCGCCGGCTGAATCGTCAGGCTCATCGAGTGGGATCCTGTATGTTACCCAGCCTCGTTCATTCTGCGAATTCTCAACGAGATACTTGGTGTCGTTGGCGAAGTCCAGGACGTATTCATAGTAGTTGTTGCGAGTGTTGAGTGACTTATCTCGATTGATGTCCTCAGAGTCAGGATAATAGCCACGAGCCGGATCGCTGGCATTATTCTGAGTTCCGTTTATTCCCTCGTAGTTGTCCTTATCGTCATCCGAATAGAACCAGTTGTCCAGGGACGGATCGGCTGCCGTGCTTCCCAGGCTGTCCCTCTCCTGGGCATCCGTCCAGCCGTCAAGTCCAACATCCTCTTCATCTTCGAGTATGTCATTGAAGTTCTTGTCCTCCGTGTCCCACTTCCTGTTCCCGTTGATGTCTTCCGTGATCTCACCGAGATAGATTCGCAGTTGTCCATGCGTAGGATCGACGAACGGGCGGCGCATGCGGATTTCCAGAAACTGCGTTCTGCTCTGATCCCATGATCCCCGCCCCAAAGGTCTCATGATACCTGCCCACGACTCCTCAAGCGCTGTAGAGTCGGGATCAATGCGGACTATCATAGTATTCGTGCGGTTGTCTCGATCCTGTACGTCACGATTCCAAATATCGGTAACGGGTGTCTCGGACCAGGGATTATACCAAATCAATCTGGAACGAGGATTGATAGAATCATTTGTGAAGAAGCTGGGGTTCACAGTCGAAGTGTAGCCGCTGCCATCAAGCGGGGGAGAGGCCGTAGTCCACGCATGCCGCAGGACACTGAGGCCATAAGCCTCCCGGGCACCCTCGAAGTCATCAATAAATGCTTCACCGAGCGTGTTGGGGTTCGGCACACTCTGCGCGATCTCTCCGGAGATAGTCATGCGGGAATCTGTCGTCGCTTCAAGCAGCGGTAACATGTCAAACATGTCGGTCAGAATCGGCAGCTCAAAACTCGTTTGGAAATCGCTGTCCCATACAAGGTACTTCGACTCCTCCTGCCCGACTCTCGGTTTCCTGTCTGTCGATTTCTCGCTCTTGTAAAGGATCGTTGTTCCGAACTTGAAATCCTTAGAGAGCACGTACTCGAGTCTTGCTCCGAACAATGATTTCTTTTCCGCAGCGATGAATGGCTGATACTCAAAGTCGACAGTGACATTGGCATTCGGATCCAGTACCTCTTCGCTTCGGAATATTATGCGCCCAAGATCGTAGTATATTGTGTAGTCGGTATCCTTCGTGAGTCGCCGTCCGTTGAGAGTGACGACCTCCGAACCCTCGATGATATTGATCTTGCCGAGCGAAAACTCGGTCTGTCGCTCCGCGAGGCTCACTGCAATGTAATACTTCGAAGCTTCGCGAATGTCCTGGGAATTGACAGAATTGTATATTTCAGGGACTACCTCGTTGAGAGAATCGGGGTTGTTAAACGGTTCTCGATTCGGGAAGAAGAGAAATCCTCTTTCCAAAAACACCGTTTGATCCGTGATGTCAAGCTTTCCGTCGGGGTTCGGATTGCCATTGAGGTCCTGCTGATCAAGGCCCATGAGCTGGAGGTATGGCGTTCCGTCCTGGTGATCCAGGTTTGCGTCTTCACGCGTTTCCTCTCCCTGTTTGCCCTTGTATATCTTGATCTCTAATCCGTCGGGGTCGATGTTGCGAGCACCGAGAGAATAGACTCGTTTCCATTCATAGTGGAACGTTGGTACGTCGGGCGGAGCGCTGGCTCTTTTGATGAGCTTGAGATGAAGCGTGTCTGGATTCGACAGGCTGCCGACCTCATACCTTGAGCCACCACGCTCGACAGTCATCCAGCAAGCGAGATCCTGCTGAACGCCCACGTAGGTAAGCATCTCCAGATACAGTTCGTTTTCATAGAAGAAGTATTTGTTTCGGTCAATCTCCAGCCAGTCGGTCTCATAGATTTCTGAGGAATATTGGGTCGTGTCGCGGGGATCGATATATGCAAACCCATGAATCTTCTGTACCTCGAGATCCGTTCTTGTCTCGTTTATGTAAAGCCTGAAATCTACGATCTTGTCGACACCGCGAAAGAGATCGTAGTCTGTATCGCCGACATCGGCCGGTCCGCCGATTCTTCCGAGATCAAAGAAAGTATTCGTCAGGTAGTCATAGTCTCGAATATATTTGACACTCCTCTGCGCACCTGCGGTGAAACTTGATTTTTCGGTGTTCCCCTTCTCCTGTGACGTGATTACCGTCATGCCGAGGTTGCCAAGCTGCGCGGTTGCTTTGATACCAAATAGTCCCTGCACTCTCGAAGAGTACCCAACGAACTGCGTATTCGGCAATGCGAGGTTTGTGTTTCCCGCCTCGATAGTCTGCAGAATCTCATCCTCGGTCCCCTGGTATCTGATCTGAATGCGATTATCGAGATCCGTCTGCCTTTTCGAGTCCTGGTCAACTTTGACCTCGATCTTTGAACCGATATTGCCCGTGATCTTGAACTGCGAGACCTGCTCCATGTTCAGGGAGGGGAATTTGCTCTGCTTGAATGCTGCGACCTGTGTTTTGTCATCCCATTGGCTTCGGCCATCAAAGCTGACCCTATAATATCCGTTGACTCGAAGACCGACACCACCTTCGCCGATCAGTGCCTCGACTGCTCTGGGTACGTGAATGGGGATGCTGAAAGTGAGCAGGCCCTGAGCTTTGTCCGCCTGATCTTTCGCTATCGATCTCATCAGGCCTATTTTCCAGTAGTCGCTCGCATTAGTCTCGTTTCTCTGGCGGTTGAACTCGCGTGGCTCCACAGAGGTCGGATAGTGGATAGCGATAGGCGCGAATGTTGGGTGAAAGGAATATGTCCTGGTGAAAGTGAACATCAGAGTGCCCGGCTCAATTCTGGTCTTGTCGACTGGTCTGACTTTGCCGGCGTCAAGCCAGGAGTATTTCTTGATAGCGATCGACATACCCGACCAATGCGCGGGAGCCGGGATAGGAACATTTCGAAGTGATTTGGTATCCAGGGGAATAGACAGCCATTGCCCAACAGCGGAACTGCCCGCCGAGATCATCGACAGGAGCAAGACAAGACATAAAAGCCTGATGTTCAAAGCGGGTCTTAATCGCAACTACGACCAACCTCAGTAAAACATTCTAACTGTATAAACTGCTCGATAGACCTCCTTAGCTGAAGTTGCCAAGATATGTAATTTCTTCTTCAAGAGTATAACCAAATTTGTCTTTGACTCTCTTTTTCAACACAGCAGCAAGCTCTCTAACATCTTCGGCTCTGGCGCCTCCGAGATTCACCAGAATATTGGCATGATGTTGGTAAACTCCGGCCTTGCCCACGCATGCACTCTTTGCGCCAACTTTTTCCAGGAGCATGCCTGCGGAGAGTTTGCCGTGCATCTCATCCGGCTTTTCGATATTTTTGAAGAAACACCCCGCCGAACAATCAGTCTCAGGGTGCCTTTCCGCCCGCAGATTCAGGATCTCTCGTTTCCTTTCGGTCAGACGTTCGGTCGAGTCTGCCGGTAGCTCGAAGTTTGCTTCCAGTACGATCTCATGAGATCGTTTCAATATACTGTTCCTGTATGAGAATTCAAAATACTTTTTCGGCTCTGTGCGCGGCTTCTGACCCGGTGTCACTATAGTCGCCGATACCAAATGGTCAGAAATTGAGCCGCCGTATGCACCCGCATTGCCATAGATCGCTCCACCAACAGAGCCTTTGATCCCGGCCAATGACTCCATGCCGCCCAGACCAAGTGCGCAGACCTTGTCAATCATACTCTCCAGTCCGTGTCCGCTTCCGACAGTCAGGCTTCCTCCTGAATTTTCGAAATGCTCGATCTGAGTTTTGAGTACGATGCCGCGATAGCCGCTGTCTGACACGAGCAGATTCGATCCACCGCCCAGGATGAAATATTCGGCTCCATGCTGCTCGCAGAGCCTGAGCGCATCGACCATATCTTCAACAAGTGTTATTGTGACGAGCATATCCGCGGGGCCGCCTATGCCGAATGTGGTGTGTTTCGACAACGGCTCGTCTTCAGAAGCGGCTGCTCCGAAACGTGCCTTCAGGCTGCTGTGGAGCGTCTCTGCAAGCCTATCAAGCATCTGAATCTCTGCTTACGTTTTGTGGGCCGGTCGTAGCGGTCGATTCAATACTCCTCCGACGAATTATACGCGTCATTACCGGTCCGGAGTTCCCGTTATTTGTTCTCTTCGCTCGCATTCGTGCTCTCGCCCGTCTCCTGCTCGGCCGCGTCTGACTCAGCATGTCCGTCACCTTTTCGTTCCGAAGCAGCCTTCTTCTCGGAATTCAACTCGTCGACGTAGTTCATGCGAAGCTGAAATAGCGTTCTCTTCATGAGCGTTGCCTCATCATCGGTGAGATTGCCATCAGTCTTGGTCTGTATCATAGTCAGCATATCAATGCTGTTTTTGGCCAGGCCGAGGTCTCTTTCGACTTTCCCTGTAATAGAGTTCTGCAGCTTTCCCATCTGCTGCATTGCTGCAGCTTCCAGCGAGACTATTAGCTGGATCAGGTGAGGGTCCACCTGCATGGGTTTTATATCCTCGGTCACTTCTCTTCTCCCTTGCCATCCTCCGAGATTCTCAATGCCAGCTTCAAATTGTGCTGGACGTCCATAATTTCTGCTTCAATCTTCTTAAGCAGGCGCTCGAGATCGTAATCCGAAGAACTGCTCACGAGATGATTAACCTCGTCCGCCAGTTCCTTTGACAGTGCTTTAGCCTTGATCAGTCTCTTTTTATCCATCTGGGCACTCCATCAGCCTGAAGTCAGCAACTCCAGAGCCTGTTTGTATAGGCTCGAAGCCTCTCTCTTTAGTTTCGACATTTCTTCGCTCGATAATTTATGTTTTTTCAAGACAATGTCAAAGGCGCATTTCCTTGCGCTTTCGAGAATGGCCGCATCTCGGACGAGGTTGGCGATCTTAAAGTCGGGCAATCCGTGCTGCTTCGATCCAAGAAACTCGCCGGGGCCGCGCAACTCGAGGTCCGCCTCAGCTATCCTGAATCCGTCGCTCGTCGATTCTATCGCAGCAAGTCTCTCCCTCGCAACATCACCGGGATCGTCAGAAGACATGAGTATGCAAACCGCTCTGTTCTTACCCCGGCCAATTCTGCCTCGCAACTGATGAAGCTGGGATAGGCCAAATCTCTCTGCGTTCTCGATCAGCATCACAGTCGCGTTCGGAATGTCAATTCCGACCTCTATGACTGTAGTCGACACAAGAATGTCAATCTTACCATCGCGAAATCTGTGTGAAATCTCCTCGCGCTCATCAAAACTCATTCTGCCATGTATAAGTCCGACGTTAAGTTCTGCGAAGACGTTATCTTTGAGATTCTCATACGACGACACGGCTGATTTCAGATCGAGCTTCTCCGAGTCCTCGACGAGCGGGTAGACAACAAATGCCTGACGGCCCTTGCTGCATTCCAATTCTATGAAGTCGTAGACCTTGGAGCGGCTTTCGTCGGTCCTCCACGCTGTCCTGACCGGAAGGCGCCCCGGCGGAAGGTCTGCGATAACCGTCAAATCGAGGTCGCCATATGCAGTCAGCGCAAGCGATCTCGGAATCGGCGTTGCTGTCATAACCAGCAGATCACAGCCGACCCCTTTCTGCCTGAAATGGAGGCGTTGATTCACTCCGAATTTATGCTGCTCATCGACTACAGCGAGCGCGAGCTGCTTAAACTGAACCGGCTTCGAAAACAGTGCATGCGTGCCGACCACTATATTGAAAGTTCCGGATGCAATTTCTTCGTGCAGATCACGACGCTGGCTTGCCGACAATGAACCGGTCAGCATAGCGACTCTCAGATTCAGCCTCTCTGCAATCTCTGAGATCGATGCGTAATGCTGTTCGGCCAGAAGTTCCGTGGGAACCATAATTGCCGCTTGGTGGCCATTCTCGACTGCAAACAGCATCGCCGCGAGTGCGACGACGGTCTTGCCGGAACCAACCTCTCCCATCAGAAGACGGTGCATAGCTGAATTACGCTGCATATCTTCTAATATTTGACCAATTGCCTTGTTTTGTTCACGCGTAAACTCGAACGGCAGCAGATCGTAGAAGTCCCTCAGAAGGGAGGAGGGAGCCGCATACCCGTATGGTTTCCGTTTGCTGGAGGAGAATGTTTTTCCGATAGCGAGCCTCAACTCCAGCAAGAACAGTTCGTCGAAAACCAACCGCTCTTTTGCAGCCGCAAGCTCTCCATCGCTGTCGGGATAATGGATTCTCTCCAGTGCCTCGCGCAGAGGCATCAGGTGGTTGGCAGCGATAATGCTCTGCGGCAGATAGTCATCGACAGACGGCAGGAACTTCTCGATCGCATTTCTGATAACTCGCCTGAATCCCCGGCTGTCGAGGCCTCGGCCTTTGAGTTCAGCGGTTGAGGGATAGAGCGGAATGATTCGTCCGGAGTGGATTAGCTTGTCGGTACTGTCAGGATCATCAAGATACTCGAATTCGGGATGGATTATCTGCGGGCCGTTGAACGATGTCACCGTGCCGGAAACTGCAAGCAGGTCGTCACGCTTGAATTTCTTCTGCAAATACTGATACCCCTTGAACCAGGTTAGAGTGAGGTAACCTTCGCCATCTGAAAGAAGCACCTCGAAGATTGTCCGGCGACCCTTCAGCACGCCGTGCGATACGACCCTGCCTATGGTCGATATCTTCTCGCCCTCCTGCAAGGCCTTAAACGGCTTGATGTCTGATCTGTCCAGCCAGCGTCTGGGGAAGTAGCGCAACAGATCGAAGACTGTCTCCACACCGACGCCTTTCAGCCATTCCGCCCGCTTGGGTCCGACCCCTTTGACGAACTGAACAGGATCCTTACATGAGATCATCCTTTCCTGCATGTTCCAAAGTTAATTTCGCTGAAGGATATCGCAAGTCAATATTTCAGAATTTTTGTTGAAATGCTTGTCTCCGTTGATGTAAGTGATGTTTGTCGGCGCATGTAATATCGCCGGCTGCCTTGAAATCCGGGAATGAATACCTGCGTGCATTGTATAAGAAATAAGCGTGTTAGGCGAGGGAGGTGCAACGCCATGAAGAAATTTGGTTTAATACTGTTTGCGCTGCTGCTGATACCGGTAATATCAGCCCAGGCGCAGATTGCTCTCACAGTTTATAATCAGGATCTGGGACTAGTCAGAGAGCACCGCGATCTTCAGTTCCAGAAAGGGCAGTTTGATCTTGAATTTACGGATATTCCCAGCTCGATAGACCCCACATCCGTTCATTTCAAGCTGCTCGATAAGCCGGACGCGGCTGTCCTCCTTGAACAAAACTATCAATATGATTTGGTGAGCGCGTCGAAAATTCTCACGAAATTCATCGGCAGCGAGATCGAGATTACGGCTGTGGCCGGTGACCAGGGAAAGTTCTATTCAGGAGAGCTTCTTGCATTCGATGGCAACAACGTGACCCTCAAGACAACGGACGGTGGGGTCAAAGTCATAGAAATGAAGTGGATTTCTGACGTTTCATTTGAGAAGCTGCCTGAGGGCCTCATCACCAAGCCGACACTTGTCTGGAGATTACTCTCCGATGTGGCCGGTAAGCAGAAGGCGGAAGTCTCATATCTCACCCAAAACATCAACTGGCATACGGAATATGTGGCAGTTGTCTCCGACGATGACAGCAAACTCGATCTCTCAGGTTGGGTTTCTGTCGATAATCGCACGGGGGCTACCTATAAGGATGCCAAATTGAAGTTGATCGCGGGCGATGTGAATGTCGTCCAGCCGCCGCCACCATCGTTCAGACGTGACAAAGGCTATGCTCTTGCCGCAATGTCGGCGGAGGATGCCTCATTCGAAGAGAAGTCATTCTTTGAGTATCATCTCTACACTTTGCCGAGAACAACGACAATTGCGAACAATGAGATCAAGCAGATTTCTCTGTTTGAACCGGCGACAACTCCGGTTGTGAAGGTGTTTGAATATGAGGGTTGGCGCTATCCGAAGGATATCAGGATCGTACTTGAATTCACGAATTCGAAAGAGGCTGGACTCGGGATGCCTCTGCCAGCCGGCAAATTGCGAGTGATGAAGAGAGATACCGACGGTCTGATGGAGTTTGTGGGTGAAGACATGATAGATCATACGCCCAAAGACGAAGACCTGAAGGTGTTTCTCGGGAATGCATTCGACTTAGTAGGTGAGAGAAATGTGATGGATAGAAAGAAGATCACGGACAGAATGACCGAGGAGACCATTGAAATAAAGCTGAGAAATCATAAGGACAAAGATGTTACGATAAAGGTTGTCGAGAAATTCGGCCGGTACTGGGAGGTTCGCGAGTCGAACTACGAGTTCACCAAGAAGGATGCATCTACTGCCGAGTTTCTGGTGCCGGTCAACGCCGATGGTGATTCAACACTCTCAATCATCGTGCGTAAATGGTATTAGATCGGGTAATATCATGATTGGTATTTGTTTCACAATCTTTCTGAGATTTGCTTTGACAAATTCCGGGTCTTTTGTTAGTATGACGCCCGATAATTAATGCAAACCGGGAGGTTGGAATGAGAACTGTTATAACGATATTCCTGGCGTTGACTATAGTCGCATCAGCATCAGCTCAACGGCTAACCTATGATGCCCTTGTTCGTTCCGCCAAGATTTACCTTCAGGAAGCTCCGAAGGACTATGTGAAGGCGGAAGAGAAGCTCAGACAGGCTATAGACGAGTTTCAAGACAAACAGCCAGTCGAAGCTTACTTCGGACTCGGTGCGTTGCAGGCTGAGAAGAAGCGTTATGCGGAGATGAACGAGAATTTCGAAGCAGCCCTGAAGATTTGCGCCGAAGCTACTGACAAGAAATTGAAGAAGCGGTGCGACAAAGAGAACATTTCGGAGACCATTATCTCAATTCGTCTCAGCTCCTGGATTGACGAGTTTAATAGTGGTGCTTCGGTGCTGGCGGGTGCGGTCGACCTTTGGCCTGATCTCGAAGACGCTGAGTCAGAAGATGACACTCTCGACATATTGGATGAGATCGACGCTACATATCGGTCTGCGCTCCAGAATTTTGTAAATGCCAGTATCATAATTCCTGACTCGGCTCAAGCTTGGATCAACGCAGGAATCACGTACTACAATCTCGGCAAAGTCAAGAAGACCCTTGGCGAACCAGATGCAGAGACGGCACTGAAAGATTCCGCTATCATTGCCTACGAGACCGCCATAGAGGTACATCCGGAAAACTTCGATCTGCTGTCAAACATGTCAACGATATACTTCGAGCTCAAGAATTGGGATGCATGTGCTGCGACTTTTGGCAAAATGGCCGCCCTGCAGCCGGATAATGTCTCGGTCCTTAGCAATCTCTCGATGCTCCTCATGGAGCTCGATTCAAAGGATACTCTCAACACTCTGAATCTGGGTGACTCCATTACTTTCGTGTTCGATAGAATAATAGAACTTGATCCCACAAACGTTGACGCTTTGAGTCAGCGGGCCTTCGCGACCATTACCGAGAGCATCGGCATCAATGACTCAATCAGTGTACTCAGAGGTCTCGACGAGAACGTGCATAAGTCAGAAATTCAGGCGCTGACTGAGGTAAGGAATGCGGCATACCGTAGCGTCATTGATGATTTTACTGTGGTAGCAGAAACAGATCCCGGCAACTATGACGCATGGTATTGGATGGGTAACTGTTATTATTTCCTCGAGGAATATCAGAAATCGCTGGAGTGTTACGAGAAGGCATTAGCAATCAAGCCGGATGCCAAGGAGGTTTTGGAAATCCTCGCGCCGCTCTATTTGAAGCAGGGGGATCGGAAGAAATCTGATGAAGCTCAGAAGAAGTATGAGGAGTTGGTAGGGGAATCCGGTTAGGCATGTGACTATCCGACTTCTGGGCGGTGGATTTCCACCGCCCTTTTTGTTATATTCAATCCATGATTGTAGACGTAATTTTCGTTCAGGGACCTCCTCTGCCGCTTTCGTATCAAGTACCTGCGGGTCTCGCGGATGACATATCGGAAGGTTGCAGAGTAGTCGCTGATGTTCGCAATAAGAAGACTGTCGGAGTAGTATGGTCTCTTCAGACCGGCAATGACGACAGCCTCAAAAAGATTCACGAGGTCATCGATTCCGATCCGCTGATTTCGCTTGAGCAGCGGGGGCTGATCGAGTGGATGTCACGGTATTACTATTCCTCACTCGGTTCGGTGTTAAAACTCTTCTTACCGAAACTGCTGATGCAGCCGGATGGATTATTGATTTGCAGGACTGCAAGTAGGCTCGATAGCGAAGGCGCATCGCCGGATGAGATTCTGTCTCATCTCGCACCCAATAGACCTATCAAAGTCAGCACTCTGAAGGCGAAGCTCGGTTCGCAGATCGGATTCCACCGACGACTTACTGATTTGGAGAAGAGTGGGCTTGTAACTGTCTCGTATCGGCAGCCGCGTCGAATCAGTACAATTGATGAGTTAGTACAACTAAGCGCTGCCGATGCTGGTGAGCAGAAGCTTGGCTCAAAGCAGAAGCTGGTTATCGAACATCTTCAGAAGTCGGGGAAACCGATGAGATTGTCCGCACTTATCAAGAATGCGAAGTTCTCGCGACAGACCATACGCTCGCTTTCGAAAAAGGGGATTGTGACTATCAAAGCGCCTCCGGATACATCATCACAGTTTTCTTCAGTACAGGAACTGATGCTGAATCGCGAGCAGATGGATGTTGTTGAATCTGTATCGAAGGCGATTATTGACCGGACGTTCGAGACGTTTCTCTTATACGGTGTGACTGGAAGCGGGAAAACTGAAGTCTATGTGAAGTTGATCTGGGATGCTCTCGAGCTCGGTAAAACAGCATTGCTTCTTCAACCGGAAATTGCGCTGTCCGAACAAGTCTTCTCTAAGTTATCTGCTCGGTTTGGAGACAGGATCTGCAGGCTTCATTCCAATGTCACAGATTCCGAACGATATGCAATATTCAAGGGCATCGAGTCAGGTGCGATCCGTGTTGTGATAGGACCGCGATCTGCGATATTTTCACCGCTTCGCAATCTGGGATTGATCATCGTCGATGAGGAACATGACCATTCATACAAGCAGGGTGGTTCTGCGCCCTATTATCAAGGTAGAGACGCAGCCGTCATGCTTGGCAAGCTGAGTTGCTGCCCGGTCCTTCTCGGCAGCGCAACGCCATCGGTCGAGAGCTGGGGCAATGCTCAAAACGGCAAGTACACTCTGTTGCGACTTACCACGAGATGGGATGAGCGGCAGATGCCGTCGATCAAACATATTGTGCACAGACCGGCCGCCGAGCACGAGGAGCCGCTCTCCGATTATCTTCGTGAAAGAATCGAAGAGTGCCTGTCATCAGGAGCCCAGACTGTCCTCTTTCTCAACAGGCGGGGGTTTGCGCCGACGGTGAAATGTCTGGATTGTCGCGCTACGCTGAGGTGTCCGAATTGTGACGTGGGGTTGGTGTTTCACATTGCCTCTCGTGAAAAGGTCCTCTGTCATCTTTGCGGATTCAAGTCAGCCCTGGATCACACGTGCCAGGCATGCGGAGCGGCGAACTGGGGATTCTTCGGCGCAGGCACGCAGAGGATCGAGGACTATCTGAATCTCAAATTCCCGTCTGCCGTGGTCGGTCGCCTGGATGCCGATGCGGCCGAAAAGGCCGGAGCGGCAAAGAAGACACTTGCTGGATTCTCTGCTCGAAAAGTTAATATTCTCGTTGGGACTCAGATGGTGGCAAAAGGGCTCGACTTTCCAGATGTTCGCCTTGTGGGAATTCTCGGTGCGGATGCATCGATGAACTTTCCCGATTTCCGCTCGGTTGAAAGGACCTTTGCCCTTCTTTTCCAGGCTTCCGGGAGAGCTGGCAGGGGAAAATATAGGGGAGAGGTGGTGGTGCAGGTCGACAGCGACGAATCTCCTCTCCTGCAGGTCACTGAAAAGAGCGATTTTGCCGAATTCCTCGATAAGGAACTCGCCAGGCGAACCCAGCTCGGCTATCCACCCTTGCGCCATCTGGTCTTGATGAAATTGAAGTCAGGCTCGGCTGAACGGGTTGAGAGCGCTGCATTTGAATTGCAGAAGAAACTAGCATCTGCCCGCCGCAAGTACGACCGATTCATGTCCGTACTCGGTCCCGCGCCAGCGCCCCTCTTCAAGGTTCTGAACAACTACCGCTGGCGAATCATGATAAAAACGTCATCTGTGGCATCAACTCTGACATTCCTCGATTCATTCATAGGTGACCCGAGCGTCAGAGAGACAGTGCGGAAAGTCCGCTTGATCATCGACGTCGATCCATATGATATGATGTAGTCTCCCGCTAGCCGCCAGCTTGAGTTCAACCGCAAAACTGTACAGAGTTGGAGCTGCCTCGGCGCTCAATGTGCAGAGTCGGTACAGGCAGTTCGCCGATAATATTAATGACAGGCAAAATAACAACTGGCTTACTCAGGAGTGAAGCTATGAATAAATCAGTCCTTACCGCAGTGGCGGCATTCTTCGCTCTGCTCATTGTCCATGCATTTGCCTCGGTTCCCGAAGAAGGATCCGCAAACTCCGGCTTTAAACGCGTACTTTACACCGTCGAGCTCGACAAGAGCGTTCTCAACAAGCCTGCTCTTGCAATTGTCTGGCGGCAGTACGGCGAACTGAAGGTCAAGTGGAGAACCGAAATATTTCGTGAGAGATTCCCTGAAGCAGAATCGTATCACAGCACTTTCGAGGAAGAGTATGAATGCAGGAAGTTTCTGGCCGAGAAATGGGAAGAGCTGCAGAATACGCGCGCAAGTCACAAAGATGCTTATCTAGAGAATCTAGTCAAGGTGAAGAATTCGCGGTATTTCCGGGAGTATATCTACAGTTACTTCAAAAAGGGAAGCTGGAATATTGATAAGGATAAGCTGTACCTTGATGAGTTCAAGAAATGGCGGGAAATGAACATGAGCGGCCCCAAGAAAGAGACTCATGTGGAACTCAAGAAGATCGAATTGGCAGAGTGGTAACAGTCACTTCTCCTGATCTGTCACTGCAGGAATGAAGCTTCTCAATTGCGCTCAGGTGGCTGCTTTGTAGTCACTTGCCTGACAATTTGCTCATTGTATATCCACCACAGAATTTCCCAATATATCGCTTGCAAATTCGGAGCCTCCTTATATATTCCCCGACGTACGAAAAGTAGCTATAGGAACGCTAGCAAATGGTAATGGTATATGGCAGCTTTCAATAAAATCGCAGTGATAGGAGCCGGCTCTATGGGGCAGGGGATCTCGAGAGTGATCGCCGCCACCGGAACCGAAGTCATCCTTATCGATCGTGATCTCGATCTTGCCAAAAAGGGCATAGAGATGATCGCAGAGAGTCTTAATCGTGAGATCGAGCGCTGGGGCATAACTGAATCTGAGAAGAAGGCGATTCTTGCCAGGATTCAGCCGGTTGGAGACTTCAAACCCGTCAAGACTGTCAGGATGGTGATCGAGGCCATTCCTGAAAACCTGGAGGCGAAGCGATTGCTGTTCGCTCATCTTGATAACATCTGTCAACCGCAGACGATCATAGTGTCGAATACGTCCACACTTTCAATCACCGAGTTGGCCGCAGCGACCAACCGTCCCGACAAAGTCATCGGTCTTCATTTCCTCAAGCCCGTGCATAGGGTGCCGTTGGTGGAGATTGTGCGCGGACTGAAAACTTCTGACGAAACAGTCGAGGCTATCAAATCATTCGCAGGCCAGCTCAATAAAACGCCTGTGATGGTTTATGAGTATCCTGGTTTCATCACAACGCGAATCATCGTCCCGTTCCTCAACGAGGCGATGCATGTCCTGATGGAGGGCATAGCCTCTGCGAAAGACATCGACACTGCCATGAAACTCGCGTTTGGCGTAGAGATGGGTCCGCTGCGGCTTGCGGATATGATCGGGCTCGATGAACTGATGCACTGGATGGAAAATCTGCTTCACGAATTGTCCGAGCATAAGTACAATCCCTGTCCGTTGCTTCGCAAGATGGTCCGAGCTGGACATCTCGGAGTTAAGTCGGGTCAGGGTTTTTATGCTTATGATTCAGAAGGCAACGTCGTAGAGCCTGCAGAGGGAATACGGGAATGAAAGTACTTGTCATAAACGCCGGATCGTCATCGGTCAAGTACCAGATGATTGACACCGAAACGGAGATATGTCTTGCGAAGGGTGATGTTTCCAGAATCGGCATGGCAGGCGCCGTCCTCACGCACAAGCCCCATGACCGTGATGCTGTGAAAATCTCGGGCGAGATACTCGATCATATCATGGCCATAGAGCATGTCATCAGCATGCTTCTTTCTCCGAATCACGGTGTTATCAAGGACAAATCTGAGATCGATGCGGTCGGCCATCGAGTAGTCCATGGCGGGGAGAGATTCACAGAGTCGACACTCATTGGCACTGAAGTCCTCGCCGAACTGCGAGATATGATAGACCTTGCTCCTCTTCACAATCCGCACAACATCCGGGGCATCACGGCCTGTATGAAGATTCTCGAGCATGCTCCGCAAGTTGCCGTATTCGACACTGCATTGCATCACCAGATGCCCGACTACGCGTACATGTACGGGATACCGTACGTTCTATATACGAAGTATCAAATCCGACGCTATGGTTTCCACGGCATGTCTCATCGGTACGTCTCAGTGCGCGCAGCTAAGCTGATGGACCGGAAATACGAAGACCTGAAGATTATCACGATTCATCTCGGAAATGGCGCATCGATTGCAGCAATTGACGGAGGTATTTCCATTGATACGTCGATGGGATTGACTCCACTCGAAGGTCTTATGATGGGAACCCGATCAGGTGATATGGATCCGGCCATCATTCTGCGAATCATGAGCACAGAAGAGCTCTCGCTCCACGAAGCAAACACGCTTCTGAACAAGCACTCTGGTCTCATGGGCGTCTCTGGACGCTCCTCCGATATGCGGGAGATCATAAGTGCCATGGATGAAGACAGAAAGCGCGCCAGGCTTGCTTTCGAGATGTACTGCTATCGAATCAAGAAATATATCGGCGCGTATATCGCCGCTATGAATGGCGCAGATGCAATCGTTTTTACTGCCGGCGTAGGAGAGAATTCGCCGCGCGTCAGAAGCGCAGTGCTGGCCGACATGGATTGGTTCGGAATCAAGATAGATGAAGAGAAAAACGCTGACGCTCTTGCGACGGAAAGCGATATATCGGCTGAGGACAGCGCGGTTAATATCTATGTGATCCCGACCAACGAGGAATTGGTTATTGCCAAGGACACTGACAGAGTAGTCCGGGAGCAGGCCGACAAAAATCCGACATGATCGTCGATTGGGAATCCCGATTTGCCGGGATTTGACTGACGCTGGATCATAGCTTGGATTCATGACTAAAATGACCGAGATTGTATTGAATTGGAAGCAAAGATCGAACAGAAATTATCCATCGGAGGCACGCATTGAATGAGATAGTCTACAAGGAAGACCTCTATCCCAATATCACATTGTTCAGAATCAGCACGCCTGAACTCGTGAACAAGGCAGAAGCAGGGCAGTTCATTATCCTCCGTGCGTATGAAGACTCTGAGAGGATACCGATGTCGATCGGCGGGTTGGATCGGGAGAAAGGTCTTCTGACTATAGTCGTTATGGAGGTTGGCAAATCGTCGGCCGAGATAGTCCGAATGGAAGTCGGCGAGAAATTCCTCGATGTAGTCGGTCCTCTTGGGATTCCCACCCACATGGAAGATTTTGGTGGAACATGCATAGTGATAGGCGGAGGGGTCGGCATTCCGCCGATTCTCCCTATCGCAAAGGCACTGAAAGACCACGGCAACAAAGTGATAGGGATAATCGGTGCCCGGACCGAGGATCTGCTCATTTATGAGGCAGAACTTGGCGCGGTCTGCGATCAACTGGTCATCACTACCGATGACGGTTCGAAGGGTATACAGGGCTTTGTCACTCATGCGCTACAGAAGCTTATCGACGATGGCGAGCCGATCAAGTTCGTCATGTCTGTCGGTCCTGTTATTATGATGAAGAATATTGCACGGACGACTGAGCCGCATGGTATCCCGACCTGGGTGTCACTTAACCCGATAATGGTCGATGGTACCGGAATGTGTGGCGGTTGTCGCGTTTCCATAGATGGCAAATCGAAGTTCGCATGCGTTGACGGTCCTGATTTCGATGGTCACAAAGTAGATTTCGATGAGCTGATACAGAGACAAGCGATGTACAAGCCGCAGGAGAAAGTCGCGTATGACGATTTTCTTCACAAGTGTAGGATTGGGTTAGGCAAGAAGTAAACCGTCGATTCGAGATCGATATGGCTCCCTGGAGGTAACAATGGCATCCAACGAACTCGAAGGGTTGATGCTTGGACAGATAGAGAAGAAGCTCAGGATGAAGATACCCCGGCAGCAGATGCCGGCGCAGGACCCAAAAGAGAGAATTCACAATTTCAAGGAAGTACCTAACGGATTTACCCCGGCGCTCGCTGTCAAAGAGGCACAGCGCTGTCTGCAGTGCAAGAAGGCCACATGCATGGATGGTTGTCCAGTCGACGTCGATATTCCCGGGTTTCTCCAGTTGATCACGGAAGGCAGATTCTCTGACGCGGCCAAGCAGATCAAGTTGACAAACTCACTTCCGGCTGTCTGCGGGCGTGTCTGTCCGCAGGAGGAGCAGTGTGAGATCACCTGTGTTCTTGCGAAGAAATTCACACCGGTGGCGATTGGTCACCTTGAGAGATTCGTCGCTGACTGGGAACGTGAGCACAACGAGACCGAAATCCCAGAAATTGCGCCACCGACCGGCAAGAGGATCGCGGTTGTCGGTTCCGGACCGGCTGGCTTGACAGTCGCCGGCGACCTGATCAAGCTCGGTCACGCTGTGACCGTATTTGAAGCGCTGCACAAAGAGGGGGGAGTGTTGGTGTACGGGATTCCTGAGTTCCGACTCCCCAAGGCGATTGTCAAGGCAGAGGTCGATTTTCTGGCCAGCATGGGTGTAGAATTCAAGTCTTCCTATGTTATAGGAAGAATCAAGGGCATTGATGAGCTGTTTGAAGAGGGGTATGATGCCGTCTTCATCGGCACCGGTGCCGGGTTGCCGAATTTCATGGGAGTCCCGGGGGAAAACCTGAACGGGATATACTCTGCGAACGAATATTTGACACGCAGTAACCTTATGAGAGCATTCGACTTCGAGTCCCACGGAACCCCGGTGATGGCGGGGAACAGTGTAGCTGTCCTCGGAGGCGGTAACACGGCGATGGATTCTGTGCGCACAGGGCTCCGGTTCGGCGCTGAGCATGCTCGGATCATATACAGGCGCTCTCGCAAGGAGATGCCGGCCAGAGAAGAGGAAATTCACCACGCCGAGGAGGAGGGGATTGAGTTTCAGTTTCTGACAGCCCCGATTAGATTCCTCGGTGACGAGAATGGGTGGGTTAAGCAGATGGAGTGCATAAAGATGGAACTCGGCGAACCGGACTCCTCAGGCAGGCGCCGCCCCGTCCCTATCAAAGACTCCAATTATATGATAGATGTCGACACTGTGGTCATTGCAATCGGAAATTCATCAAATCCCCTGATTCCACGCACTACTCCGGGACTTGAGACGAATAAGTGGGGCAACATAGTCGCTGATGATGAGACAGGCCTGACCTCCCGCAAGGGCGTCTATGCCGGAGGAGACATTGTCACGGGCGGTGCGACGGTAATCCTTGCCGCTGGTGCAGGAAAGAAAGCGGCTCGTGCGATCGATGATTATCTGAAGAACCTATGAACCTGAGAATTTGAATTTCATAGAGTATCACACCTGGGAGGTCTCGACAGATTAACCTCTGCCTGACACGAGCGGTCGGATCGTGTTCAGCGATCGAGTAGACGGCTGTGCCTCAGAATGCTCGACATGCTTGAGCCGCAGACCAATATTTGCTTGACATAACTTCACAGTCAGGTTAATATCTAAACCTTATGAGTGCTATTATATACCTTCGGCGGATGAAACCGGGAATTTCCCGCCACACATATGAATTGGATGAGTCCGAACTGAAGATCGACTGGACCGATGTCGCTGGGGTCGACAGTTGCATAGTCGATGTCGAGATCGATGCTAACGCCGGGGAAGTCATTGTCCGGGGTCAGGTATCGACAGATCTGAAACTTGAATGCGCGAGGTGCCTGGAACCTTTTGATATGTCAACGGTTTTTCAACTGGCGCTCATAATTAAGTTAGCGCATGACGGCAAGTTGACCGGACCTGAAAGTGAGTCCAGTGATGACTATTTCATAGTTCCGGACACTACGGAGGAATTCGACCTCGCACCTATAATCGCTGAGAGAGTCATTTTATCTCTCCCACTGAAACCTTTGTGTAGCGATAGCTGCGAGGGACTCTGCCCCAACTGCGGGGTAAACAGGAACTTAGAGACTTGTGAATGTACAAACGAGACAGTTGATGAGCGTCTTAGTGTGCTCGCCAAATTGAAGGAAACAGACGGAGGAAATTGATATGGCGCTACCCAAAAGAAGGCACTCGCACAGTCGCGGCGCCAAGCGCAGAACGCATTGGAAACTCTCTGCACCGGCACTTTCGACCTGTTCCGAATGCGGAGAAACAAAAATGGCTCACCATATATGCTCCAACTGTGGGTATTATGGTGGCCGCGAAGCAATTTCACCCAAAAAGTCAGATTAACTTCGTATCCTTTTAAGCAATATGTCCGTTAGAATCGCTGTCGACACAATGGGAGGTGACCTCGGGCCCCGCGAGATCATCAGTGGAGTGATGCAGTATCTGTCGAATCACGCCTCTGACGACACAGAAATTGTCTTGGTAGGCCGCCAGCATGAACTCGCCTCTCTGCTAGCTGATCTGAAACCTCAGAGCAGTAGGATTATGATCAAAAACGCGACTGATGTCATTACTATGGATTCACCCCCAACGGATGGGATCAGGAAGAAGGAGTCTTCGCTGGTGATATCTCACGGATTGCTGAAGCGGGGTGAAGTCGCTGCAGTGATATCAACAGGCAACACCGGCGCCGTAATGGCATCGGCGATCTTCAATCTAGGGCGACTTGATGGCGTGTCGCGACCTGCGATTGCCACGCTATTTCCTACGGCATCAGACAAGCCATGTCTGGTTCTCGATGTCGGCGCTAATTCTGATTGCAAGGTACACAACCTAATAGAATTCGCGCATATGGGCTCTATCTACTACAGCTATATGTACGACAACAAGAGCCCCAGACTTGCGCTTCTCTCCATTGGAGAGGAGAGGACTAAGGGCAATGACGTGACGATTGAGACACACCGCCAACTGACGGACAATTCTCTGAATTTCGTGGGCAATATCGAGGGGAGAGATGTTCTGAAGGGTCAGGCTGATGTTGTTGTGTGTGATGGTTTCGTCGGCAATATAATTCTGAAATTCGCGGAATCTATCAAGTCGTTCATATTCGACAAGTTTAAGGCACAGGTTTCCGCGAATGTCTTTTCGAGAGCGGGTGCCGCGCTGATGGCGCCATTTCTCCGCAGGTTGAAGAAGACATTCGATTACGCCGAATATGGTGGCGCACCGTTGCTCGGAATCAACGGGGTGACCATTATCTGTCATGGGGCTTCAAATGCACGCGCAGTTTCCAATGCTATCAAGATGGCGAGGGAGATGGTCATTAGAAGGGTGAACGAACACATAGGTAAGGAACTGGCTGGTATGAAGAAGGCTGTGAGATTGAAGGGAAACGGTAGTGAATAGACTAAAAGCTGTCATCACGGGGATTGGCTCCTATGCTCCTTCAAGGGTGATGACAAATGCCGACTTTGAGAAAATAGTCGATACATCTGATGAGTGGATTGTCAGCAGAACAGGCATCACCGAGCGACGCATCAAGGATGACGGTGTCGGTGTGTCGGATTTGGCGCTTGAGGCGAGCAAAGTCGCTCTGGATCGAGCGGGATTAACTGCACAGGACTTGGATCTGATCCTTTTTGGTACAGTTACTCCCGACTATCCGGTCCCGTCGGCAGCTTGCATTCTGCAGGAGAAGATGGGTGCCTTCCAGGCTCCGGCGATGGATATCGGTGCGGCCTGTGCGAGCTTCATATACGGACTAACAACTGCAGAGGCATATATCAAATCGGGCGCTTACAAGCGAATCCTCGTGATCGGAGCGGAAGCTCTGTCGAGTATCACCAATTACAATGATCGCTCCACGTGTGTGCTTTTCGGAGATGGCGCCGGAGCGGTGATCGTGGAAGCTCGCAACGGAGGAAAGCCCGAAGGTATTCTCGGCAACTACCTGCAGACCGATGGCAGGTATGCGAAGGATTTGTGGATTCCAATGGGCGGCAGCGTGAATCCGATCAGAGAAAACAACGCCTCTGAAGATCGGATGTATATCGAGATGAACGGTAATGAGGTGTTTAAGATAGCAGTTCGCGCAATGTGCGCGGCAGCGAAAGAAGCGTGCGCACGATCGAATGTCGCTGTTGAAGATGTCGACCTGTTCATTCCTCATCAGGCCAACATCAGAATTATCAACGCGATGATCAAACGACTCGGTGTCCCTGAAGAGAGGATTTTTGTAAACATCGAAAAATACGGCAATACATCCTCCGCCTCGGTTCCTCTCGCTCTCGATGAAGCATATTCGACAGGCAGAATCAAGCCGGGGGACAAAGTCCTGATGGTTGCATTTGGCGGCGGCCTCACCTGGGGGGCGTCGCTGGTCGGTTTCTAACTGACGAGGCGGACACTTGCTCGATGGATCGCGCTAATTTTGGTATTGACAAAGGATTGATCACATGCTAGATAAGCCGCGAAAACTGCGTATGGACAAGACGGCATTTGTTTTTCCAGGGCAGGCGTCGCAATATGTCGGCATGGCCAGAGACCTTCACGATGCCTCTTTAGATGTAAGAAGTCTTTTTGAATCGGCATCCAGGATCCTGGATTTTGATCTGGCAGAAGCATGCTTCGATGGGCCGCTCGAAAAACTGACTCGAACAGAACATACTCAACCTGCGGTGTTGGTTCATTCGCTGGCTATTCTGACTATGATCGGTGATTCGTTGCCGGTTCCGGCATTCTGCGCAGGGCATTCTCTTGGCGAATATTCCGCACATGCGTGTGCTGGTACTCTTTCATTCGAGGATGCTATCGCTGCGGTCAGAGACAGGAGTCGACTCATGAAGAGCGCCTGCGATTCGACTGACGGAACAATGGCTGCTGCCATCGGCGGCGATGATAATTCTGTCTCCAGAATGGTTAAGGACGCATCGAAACACGGGATACTGCAACCTGCGAATTACAATTCGCCGGGACAAATTGCCATGTCGGGCGATGCTGCGGGCATCCAGTTTGCACACGAGCATCATAAAGAATATGGTTTCAAGCGAATGTTACCGTTGAAGGTCGGCGGTGCCTTTCATTCGCCCCTTATGCAGTTTGCGGCGGACAGGATGGACGGTGCTCTCGCGGGGCTGGAATTCTCGACTCCCGAGTGTCCCGTAGTCGCAAATGTCACTGCCGAGCCGGTTGACTCACCTGAGAGCGGACGCGAGTTGCTTGTGAAGCAGATCACTGCACCAGTGAAGTGGATGCAGTCGGTGCAAAAAATGTGTGACCTCGGGGTGACAAGATTCGTCGAGATCGGTCCGGGAAAGGTGCTTACCGGATTGATAAAGAAGATTGCGCCAGATGTTGAAACAGCTAATATAGATACGCTCGAAGATGTGGAACTTCTTCTGCAGGAGTCGGAAGTAGCATGATGCTAAAAGACAAAGTCTGTCTGGTGACAGGATCGGCGAGGGGAATCGGCTACTCGATTGCAGAAGAGTTCGTCAGAAATGGTGCCAAGGTAGTGTTGTCCGATGTACTCGAAGATGCGCTTTCGGAATCGGTCAAGACTCTTTCTGCATCCGGCGGCGAGGTCATCGGTATTGCCGGTGATGTTACCGATTCTGTGCAGGTTACGAACCTGGTTGCTCAGACTGTCGAGAAGCTCGGAGGAATCGATGTGCTGGTGAACAACGCCGGTGTGACTCGTGACACGCTTCTTGTGCGGATGACCGAATCGGACTGGGATCTGGTGTTGAGAGTGAATCTCAAAGGTGCATTTCTGATGACACAAGCGGCTGCCAAGATCATGATGAAGAAGAGAAGCGGAAAGATTGTTAACATATCATCGGTTGTCGGACTGATGGGTAATGCCGGACAGGCGAATTATGCCGCTTCAAAGGCGGGCCTCATCGGCCTGACCAAGTCCGCAGCCAAAGAACTTGCCGGACGCGGCATTTGCGTCAATGCCATCGCTCCGGGGTATATAGAAACAGATATGACTGCCGGACTCTCGGATGCCGCTAAGGCGGCGTTCCTGGAGAATGTTCCACTTAAGAGAGCTGGGAGTCCTTCAGATATTGCACAATCTGTGCTGTTCTTGGCATCGTCTGCAAGTGATTATATCACCGGGCAGGTGCTTGGCATTAACGGCGGACTATACATGTAGCTGGAAGAGAGAAGCAACAAGAACCATACAGGAGGTAACGGGATGTCGGTTGAGGCAAAAGTAAAAGAGATCATTGTTGAACAGCTTGGAGTTGACCCCGAGCAGGTAACGCTGGAAGCTTCTTTTGTCGATGATCTCGGTGCAGATTCCCTTGATACAGTCGAGCTGGTCATGGCTCTCGAGGAAGAGTTCGGGATTGAGATCCCGGATGATGAGGCCGAGAAGATCGGAACGGTCGGATCTGCGATTGACTACATCGACCAGCATTCAGGAGAGTAGGCCGGGATGGCTGGTCGTCGCTGTGTTGTAACCGGGCTTGGCGTAATTGCCCCGAATGGTCTCGACGCCGAGACTTTCTGGAGCAATTGTCTTTCCGCCAAGAGCGGAATTTCGAGAATCAGTTATTTCGACGTCGATGATTATGCGTCTCAGATTGCTGGTGAGGTGTCTGATTTCAAGCCTGAGGATCATTTTGACAAGAAGGAGATCCGCCGCTCAGATCCGGTGCAACTACTCGCTCTTTACGCTGCCGAGATGGCACTGAAAGACTCCGCCATTGATCTCGATTCGGTCGATCATGATAGATGTGGTTGCATAATCGGTTCCGGAATTGGGGGCATTCGTACGTTCGAGGCGCAGTACTCTCTGCTTGAGCAAAAAGGGCATTCTAAAGTGTCGCCGTTCTTCATTCCTATGATGATATCGGACATGTGCGCGGGGGCGGTGGCGCTGAAGTATAATCTCAGGGGACCGAACTATGCGACGGTCTCTGCCTGCTCATCATCTGCGCATGCGATCGCCAATTCGTTCAGAAGCATTGTGTATGGCGAAGCGGATGTCTTCGTTGCCGGTGGAGCTGAGAGTGCAATAACCCCGCTCGCGCTCGCAGGATTCTGTTCTGCGCGCGCTCTTTCGACCCGGAATGATGAACCGGAGAGAGCATCAAGGCCATTCGATTCAGGTCGCGATGGTTTCGTGATCGGAGAAGGGGCTGCGGCGCTGATTCTTGAAGAGTACGAGCATGCCAGGAAACGCGGCGCGCGGATATATGCCGAAATCGCTGGAGCAGGTCAGTCGTGTGATGCGTATCATATCACTGCGCCGTCTCCCAACGGTGAGGGAGCCGCGAGGGCGATGATTGCGGCGATAAAAGACGGCAACATCGAGGCGGACCAGGTAAGCTACATTAACACCCACGGTACATCCACCGGTCTTGGGGATGTCGCTGAGGTGACCGCTATCAAGAGCGTGTTCGGGGATCATGCGAAAAAGATTCCGATCAATTCCACGAAATCGATGATCGGACATCTCCTCGGTGCGGCAGGTGCAGTCGAGACCAGCGTTTGCGTGCTCTCTATAAGGGATGGTGTAGTACACCAGACTATCAATTTGGATGATCCCGATCCCGAATGCGACCTTGATTTCGTTTCGGAAGGGAAGAGATCGGTGAATGTTGAGTATGCTCTCACAAACTCGTTCGGTTTCGGAGGGCATAACGTCTCGTTGCTGCTCAAGTCATTAGAGGACGGGAAAGCGTGATGTAGCTATGTCGCCGTCATGGCTAAGAAGATGGAAATCCGCAGTAACGAGGCTGTTTAGTGGACAGGCAAACTTCGGTGAGTTGCAGGGAACGATTGGATATACGTTTTCCGATGCTGAGGTGTTGTCGGAGGCTCTTTCCCACAGATCATATGTAAGAACTGCCGCGAATCCCCAATGTCCATCCTTCGAGCGGATGGAGTTTCTCGGAGACTCTGTGCTCGGCATGCTTGTCGCCGAGCAGTTGTTCAGGCTCTATCCCGAATGTTCTGAGGGAGAGCTGACAAAGCTGAAGTCCTCGCTGGTCAACGAGCAGACACTGGCTTTGATTGCCAGAGATATGAGACTTGGCGACCACATCAGACTATCCGAAGAAGAGGCGAATGCTGGCGGCAGAGAACGCCCATCTATCACTTCAGATTGCTTCGAGGCACTTCTTGGCGCCATCTATCTTGATG
>JAHJOQ010000148.1 GCA_018820315.1 Candidatus Zixiibacteriota bacterium
GGAGCTGGGCCATGTCGAAGCCCTCTGCGATGTATGGGACGTCGACGATCGAGAGGCGAATCTGCTGCTTGCTACATTGAACCGCCTTGAGGGTCAGGATGCTCCGATCAGACGCGCTCAACTTCTCCATGAACTGCTCGGTGAAATGAGCCTGAATGATCTCGCAGGTCTGCTGCCCGAATCTGATCGACAGATCGAGGAACTGCATGCGCTTCTGGAGTTCCCTGCTGATGAGGTAGCCATTCAGTTGGAGGAGCAGGCTGAAGAGGAGGAGAAGGTGCTGCCGCGTGTCATGACGTTTGTGGTGACTCCCGATCAGGAGCGACTCATAGAAGAAGCCGTAGAGTTGGCCAGTGACGGAACACCGGGCAGAGATCGCAAGGCACGAGGCCTCTCAAACCTTGCTCAACACTTCATAGAGGAACGAAATGGGAAAGAAGCACACCAGGATTCGTGAGGAAGCACGGCGGATGTTTCTCACTGGAGAAACAGACACCAATGCCGAGCTTGCCGGTCTGCTCCATGTCAAGCCACACACCATAGGCAAGTGGCGCAAGGAGGAAGACTGGGACGACTTGAGGATGAAGATCGATCGGCGGGCTGCAGAGATGTTTGTCGAGAAGATCGCCAACGACCGTGTTACGCTTAATGTTCGTCACTATCGAATGTGGGAGTTGCTTCTGGCTAACCTTGCTGAGTATTTGAAGTCAGCAAAGGTCACCGATATCAGGGAGCTGGAACGCATCGCAGGCATCCTGGAGCGATCACAGAAGGGACAACGCTTGGCTAAAGGTCTGTCTCAGACTGGAGATACCGAAGAAGCCATCCGCGCCCAGTCACAAGCTGAGATCAGGCGTGTGATCGACACTTTCATCGATGCGGTCAAGGAGTATGTCACGGATGAGAAGACCAGGGATAGTATCCGTCGCCACATTCTCGCAGCGCTACCTGAAGAAAAGGGTACCGGAATTGGCGGCTCCGGCAACGCGAGCAATTAGTGATCCGCTGGCGGAGTGGGCCGTGGAGCGTGTACGACTGGAAGGTCTCCCTTTCCGGTTTGAGGGACACGAGTACCTCCGGGCTATATATGACGACACCTCTCCATATGTGGTCCTGAGCAAGGCTGCACAGATCGGTGGCACAACATGGGCTATTCTCAGAAGTCTGCACGCATGTCTCACAGGACTCAATGTCGTCTACTTCTTTCCGACCAGAACCGATGTCCTCGACTTCTCAAAGACCAGAGTCAGTCCGCTGCTTGCAGACAATCCCTTCCTCTCTGAAATGATGACCGATACCGATACTGCGGGATTGAAGAGAATCGGAGATTCGTATCTGTACCTCCGAGGAATGCAATCGACTGTCGGCATGAAATCAGTCCCCGCTGACATGGTCGTCTTCGATGAGTTGGATGAAACCTCACCCGCGGCCAAGGCGATGGCCAAGGAACGTCTGGCTCATTCGGATTACAAGCGCATCATAGAACTATCGAATCCCTCTTTGCCAGAATATGGGATCGATGAGCAGTATCAGAAATCGGACCAAAGGCACTGGACTTTGCGTTGCCCGGCTTGTGGGCACTGGACGGCTCCGGTGAAAGAGTTCCCTGTGAGATTGGGTCAGGATGTTAAGATCATCCGACGACGAAGCGACGGTACCTACTTCCTTGCATGCACCAAGTGTGGCGGGGAACTCGATATAGCAGCTGGCGAGTGGGTTGCTGACTTCCCGGGACGGCCCATTCATGGATACCGTATCTCACAGCTCTTTTCTTCGAAGATCGATCCGGGCGAGATCATCACAGAGTACCAGACTACTCGGTATCCCGATAGATTCTACAACCTCAAGATCGGCATTCCCTGGGCTGATCTCGAGAGGCGTCTCGATATCATGTCTGTACTCAAGCTCTGCGGTGATTCTCCGATGTTTGAGCGCTGCGACCGAGGCAGTTGCGTTATGGGTGTTGATACCGGTAAGCAACTGCACGTGACTGTTCTGAGAGAAGACGGCATTGATCGCGAGAAGCGCCATCTGATTCATCTGGCTGTTTGTCATGACTTCTCGGATCTGGATGAGATCATGGAGAAGTTCCGCGTATGGCGATGCGTGATCGATGGGCTTCCTGAGACTCATGCAACACGAGACTTTGCACGCAGACATCGAGGGAAGGTCTTCCTCTGCTTCTTCAACGAGAGCCAGCGCGGAGTACCGAGGTGGGACAACGAATCCTTCACGGTCCAAATGAATCGCACCGAGGCGCTGGATGCCTCAAGAGCTGCTGTTCGAGAGAAGAAACTGACTCTGCCGCGTCATCAGCCGATCATCGAGGAGTTTGCGCGGCACATGGCCTCTGATGCGAAGATATTGGAGGAAAACGAGGAGACCGGCGTTAAGAAATACAAGTACGTCCGCACCGGTGAGGACCACTTCAGCTTGGCATTCACCTACGCGTGGCTCGCCGCATCCGATCACCGACTGAGGGCAGGCACATGGGGGCACTAGTGTTTATTCTGTCCTACGTGGTAAGAACCTTGAAACTGAGAAGTTCAGCGAAGAAAGACGAGATCAGCAATTCGAAACGATGAAGAAGGCGCAGACTAAAGTCCTGAATCTTCAATACTGGCACGATTTTATGAACTGTGTACGAATGGCAGGCTACCGAGGCGGCAAAATGATTTGTTCGCAAAATAACTTGCTGTTCTCTTACATGCTATATCTGATCCCTTTCTCTTCTCAGTTGATCTAAGAACAACATCTGTATCGAGCACAGCCTCCAGATCGACCCTATTGACATATTTCCCCGGCCCATCACATCTGACTTTGATAATCTTCCCCATTTTCACCTCATGTTTGATCAGAACTGACAGTCAAAGATAGCGGCGTGCGGCAGTAAAGTCAACCGATTCGCGAATTCCAAGTGCTTATGCTGCCGAGTCGATGCACCGATTCGGAAAGAATCGTCTACTTCTCTTCATCATCGAGTTTGCGCAATTCGCGCAGGATGCCCAGGGCGCTGTTGCCGGTCGCAAGTTCAGCTATCTTCTCGAGTCGCTCCTGATCGGCCTCGAACTTCTTCTGCAATCTCGCTTCATAAGCCTTCTGGAGCTTTTCGAGGAGGTGCTCCAGTTCGTATGGTTTCGGCAGGTAGTCGAACGCACCAAGCCGCGTGCATTCCACCGCAGAATCGAGCGAGCCGTGACCGGTGAGGATTATGACTTCGAGATACTTATGTTCTTTCTTGAGGATTTCCAGCACCTGCTTGCCGTTGAGGCCGGGCATCTTCAGATCGAGAAGAACCAGATCGAATCTCTCTTTGCGCGCGATTTCAAGTGCCTGCTCGCCATTAGTCGCCTTTGTTATTTCGAAATCTCGAAGTTCCAGTCGTTTCGCAATCGAATCGAGGAACTTCAGTTCATCATCCACTATGAGGAGCCTTATCTTGCCTAACATACGTACCTTCTTTCTATGATCATACCATCCTAGAATCCGATCCAACGCCAGTAACCGAGAAATGTCCAGAACCAGAGCACGGCAAATGACAATAGCAGAACAACGAATCCATGCTTAAAGAAATCAGACAGCGTCACCAATTGCTCACCAGTTTGCGGATCCTTTGCAAGCGCGAAAGCGATAGCATTATTGGGGGTGCCGATAACGAGCATGTGCGCAAAGGAGGACGCAAACGCCGTGGCGAATCCGATCATCCATGGATTTGTGCCGGATATTGTCGCCATCGGAATCGTAATCGGACCGATTGCCGAAACCGTGGCACCATCACTCATGAAGTTTGTCGTGATACCGGTGAATAAACTTGTTGCAATCGCGAGTCCCGTGCCGCTCCGCAGGAAGTCCGGCAGCAGGCTGACAAAGCTGTCCGCAAGATAGAGTGCGGCGCCGGTAACAGCCAGCCCCTGTCCCAAGGCGCATGCACTGGCATATAGCGCAACGACATCCCAGGGAATTCTGGCAACATCGCGCCAACGAAGGACTCGCAGTATGTTCAGCACGATAAGGCACAGGATAACCGGTCCGCCCATGCCAAGCTTATCACTGGCCGTAATCCACAGGATGATCAAGCCCACGAGAGCGAATGCTGTGATATACTCTTTCTGGTTCATCGGACCGATCTTCTTGGCTGCCTGTTTGACCACTGAGGAGACATCGAGATTGCCGACCTTCAGTTTCTTCCGGAAAATGAGGAAGAAGTAAGTCCCTATCACAAGAGCCATCACCGGCACGAAGGGCAGCCCATACTGCACCCATTCTCCGAATGACGGAGCCACACCATAATCGGTAAGAATTCCGAGCATGACCGCATTGCGCCCGCCGGCAGCAGGTGAACCGGGTCCGCCACAATTGGCAACAAAGCAGAGCGAAAGCACGAACATCACTGCCAGCGCCTTATCCTGTTTGGCTCCCGCAGCGCGCACACATGTGGCATACACCATCATGAATAGCGGCATTATGAAAGCGATTAGCGCATGCTCGGAGACAAATGAGCAGGCCATCCCGAACATTGGGAGAACCAGAAACAAAAGCAATTTCAGATTTTTCGCAGGCCCGAGCAGCAGAAGCCCAATCCTCCTGTCGAGTCCTGTCTTCGATATGGCGGTTGACATTGCCAATACGCCGAATATGAAAATCACGGCATCTTTGGAGTACGCTTTCGCGATATCGTCCGGTTTCATCACACCGAGGAAGTACATGAACGCCCCCACGAGCAGGGCGGTGATGCCGATCGGGATTGCACCGGTTGCCCAGAATAATGCCGCAACCAAGAGCGTGCCGAGCATGACTCTGGCCCGAAATGAGGCGCCGGACGGTGTCAGCGGTTCGCTGACCTTGACACCTTGACTGTCGACTCGTGTCGAGCCAAGTTTGCTGGTACGACCGTAGTACTCGGCGATATTCTCACCAACTTGCATCTTCGTATAGCCGGAATAGCCAAGTATAGGATCGCTTGTCTGACCTACCTTGGGCGATGATATCAATTGCATCATCCGGTCCGGTGCCGGTGCAAGAACGATTGCCGCAAACAGAACGATTCCAAGGATGATCACCCCGGGCCGCGAATTGTGCGATCCCTTCAGCCAGCCCCAGGTGGAACCTTTGGAACTCTGCGGTATTTCGTGCTTTGCCAGCACCTGGATCTTATCCTCGCGCGCTTCATCTATAGTCTGGATGAGCTTCTCGAATTCATAAGGCTTCTCCAGATACCGATAGGCATCGAGTCGACCGGTCTCCATCGCCGACTTAATGCTTCCGTGACCGGTCAGCATTATGACCTGAAGTTCCGGACGAAAACGCTTCAGCTCCATCAAAACTTCCTCACCGCTCATGCCCGGCATCTTGCGATCCAGTATGACAACATCAATATCTTTATCACTGCGAACAAGCTTCACAGCATCCTCACCGCTGCTAAGTTCGACAGTGTCGTAACCACGCAACTTGAGACGCTGTGACAGCGATGTCCGAAATTTCTCTTCGTCGTCTATCAACAGTAGTCTGGACATTGGCTCACTCCAATCAACTCTCGTTGATCTATTCCGAAAGGTTCTTCATGTTCTCGGCAACTTCCTGGCATAAGTCCGAAAGTCGTAGAAGTCCGATCACTTTGTTTCCGCTGGTAACCGGAATAGACAGACATTCCCATTGTATTATCTTCGATATCGCCTCGCCAAGAGTAGCATTCTCGTCTATGTTTTCACTGACGGGGTGCATGAAATCCTTGACGCGCTGTCTTGAAGCCCTCCTGCAGTAGTCGGACAGATTATTCTGAAAGAACCGATAGTGATCCATGACGGATGACATGAACTGCTCAGTCACTCCGGCGCTAGCCAACCTGCTTGTATCTTTCATGAAGTCACGTCGCGGCTCAAGAGCCTTGAGAAAGGCCAACTGACCAAGTTTCCCGACTATATTGCCTGCGGCATCGACAGCAAGCACCGCCCGAAGGGGTTGCCTCTTCCTGTCCCGGCGAGCCTGAGCCTCCTCAATCGCGACAATTGCATCCAGCAGAGTGGCTTCCTGTGACACCACCGCGCACATTTCCAAAGGGATCATTATATCTCTGACGGTTTTGGTTTTCATGAAAACCTCCTGCCTTCATCGTACGAGCATGCATTGTGCATTTGATACTCCTCTATAGATCAATGACCATTTGACTTTGAGTCTAATGGAATTACCGCAGTAAACTCGCTACCCTTGCCGGGTTCGCTCTCAACGGTGATCTTGCCTCCAAGATTGCGCACAATGCCGTAACTGACCGACAGACCGAGACCGGTCCCCTTGCCGACCGCTTTTGTAGTGAAGAACGGCATGAATATATTCTCCAATTGTGCAAGCGTCATCCCCTTGCCAGTGTCGGATATGGCAATCATCACATAGTTCCCGGCACGCTTCGTCTTGATTCTTATCGTTCCCGGATTGTCCTCCATCGCATCGATGGCATTGTTTAGAATGTTCAGAATCACTTGCTCCAATTGGTTGCCATCTGTCAGAAGCTCAGGAATATCCGTGGCGTAAGTTCGAACAATCTTGATGTTCGAGACACTCAGCTCATGACCAAGCAGCCCATCGACGACTTCGTCGATCAGCCGATGAACATTCTGATGCCGCAGCTCAATGTCAGTCTTGCGGACAAAGCCTAGAAGTTTGCGCGTGATATCACGACACCTGAAGACCGACTCCTGTATTGAATCCAGGTAGTGCTTCAGTTCCTCCGGTTTTACAGGCTCTCCCAAACTCGGATCCATGAGGTCTTTCATCAACCCGGCTTCTTCATTTATGGATGCCAGCGGGTTGTTGATCTCATGTGCTATGCCGGCAGCGAGTTCTCCCACGGATGCTAGCTTGGCCGCGTGACTGAGTTGAGCCCTACTGGAATCTGAGTCTCTTTGAAGTTCCACTCGTTTCCGTGAACGATTGACAATCACAAAGAAGCCGGCCAGCACAAGAACTGCGGCAACCGATATCACTCGAAATCGAAAACCGGACAGCAGGCCGCTCTGTTTGGCTGCAGATTGTTGAACAATCAGGACCCAATCGACTGTACGGAGCCACGAGTAACCATACACGGATAATGAACCATTGATCCGTGTCTGTTCGGCACCTTGTCGAGGATCCTGAGGCGGCAGAACCGGTGAGGCTTCCAACGGGCGGCCGACACTCGACGCGACCAACTGAAAGTCACCGAGATGATTGAGGATTGACGTTACAACTTCCTGCGCACCATTGAGGGAGCTTATGTATTCGTACAGCCTCTCGGGATCGAGAGTCGCTCTCAAGACAACCACACCAGAATAAGTCACCCTGCTCACCGCAATTGTAAAATGAGGTTTCTGACGAAAGCCGAGATAAATATCCGTGACTATTGTGCTGGATTCGCCCTTTGTCAGATCGGAATACCATTTCTCGCCACTGTAGCTTTTCTTTTCCAGTGACGGAAACGGACCCGAATATGCCACCTGCACACCTGATGAGTCGAAGAACCCGATATCAACGAAGGCTTCGCTTATCCTGCGCAACTCCGTCAGGTAATCTTGCATGTTTGAGGATGTGGGCGGAATCGGGAATTTGGGATTATCAATCACGTTGGATAAATTCACCCGGCGCTCGGTCATGAAAAGATCGAGAGTGTTCGCCTGACTCTCTGCAATTGCCCTGAGATGAAGCCTCTCGGTCTCTGAAATAAATGCGCCGTATTGAAGAACGAAGTACGCGGTCAGAAGTATTACCGGACTAAGATAGATTGCTGAGAGCCTCAGGATGGTCTTCCGCCTTAGATCGCGGTAGTAATCAGCCGATGTTCCCCATGTCAAATTCACGAATGGTTACAATTCTCCCTGATCCTATTGACAAATGAACATTACTACTTCCGAATTCTTCGTGCAAGTATATTCTCACGCGAAATAGCCTTTTCCTTGTGAATAATCATGATAATTGCATCCAAAATTGCCAATGAGACACACCTATCCGTTGAATCATAACAAAAAGCGGCGTATTACATAGAATAGCATCGCAATCGTTCAATCCGAGACAATATCTCAGCAAATTACTTCTTGTCTATCGCAACCTCTGCCATTTGAAACGTGATGTATCTGCTGTGCCTGACAACCTCCGCTCCAATCTTGATCAGTTTCACGAGGAGACTGCGAAGAGACCAGTGCTTGACTTTTCGGGGAAGAACCAGTCGTCGAAGAAAGTTTCCCAGATTATATGCCAGAACAAACAGCCAGAGCCTCACCTGATTCGAGACGAAATGCTTGCATGAGAGCCGTGTCCAGAATAACTCGTCGATGAGTGGTTTTGCCCATCGTTCTTTGAACCCACCTGCCATTGATATCTGACAGATTGTCGATGTCTTCCTTCTGGACCAGCATCTCGGTCTCGAAGCGTCCTATCGTATTAGCACTTGCCGCGTGATTGCCCTTGCCCTTTTTCCCCGTGATCGCTCGCATGACAGGATCAACCGATAGACGCTGTGCATCATTGACGTCCTCATATCCAGCAAGACGACTATAAATCCATTGGCGTAAAAGCGTGGGCATATCATGTTGGATATTTCATCCAGTCCGGACATCGTAGAAAACGGCAGAGACGGTGTCGAACAATCCAAGGGCGTCATCAAGGTCACGGTAAGCAAGGAGACCGCCGTCAGATGTCACCTTTGCACCGTGAAACTCGAGCTTAATACCTCCATCAAAACCCATCTTCATGCTTTCACCCTCTGAATGACCAATTCCTGTCCACCATAAACCAATGTTATTTCTTGTATAATAACATGTTATTGCAACTACGAAAAGTATTCTTCGGCTTTAATATGGGGAATGGGGGACTATATAAGGCACACTGATTCGCCCAACGAGAATTTCAATGCTGTCGCGCTATAGAAATGAGACGGAGCTGCGGCATCGAAATCGCCTCGAGACAGTGAGGCGGCAGTTGACACGGCAGAGATCAGGTGCCGCCAACAGTTCATAGTTCGGCGTGTGCCTGTGAAATCTGCATACTTCAGAAATTCTCAAAGCGAAGTGACAGTCCCTAATACCTGCCCCCACGGTGCCACCTGAGCGTGAGCCTCACCACAATCCGAGAACCCCGAGCACGTTTTCGATTGAAGAAGGGGCATTCGAGAACAATTGCTGAATACAAGCCTTTGGCAAGCGGCTCCAGAAATGCAGAGGAACTTGATCATGAGGGTCCCGTAGGTTTCAGTTTCCGCCACAGAGTCGACAGACCGATTCCGAGTATCTTGGCTGCTTTGGTTCGATTCCCTCCGGTCAACCGCAGCACCTCTCTGATGTGATCCAGTTCCACCTCCTCCAGTGTTCTCAGCGATTTGGCAATGTCCGACCCCGTGTATAATTCAGGCGATACCATTCTCGGAGGAAGATTCTTCACTCGTATGATCCCATCCTCGCTTAGCACCGCCGCGCGCTCGATTGCGTTTCTCAGCTCCCGAACATTGCCGGGCCAAAGATACGACTGGAAGTAATCGAGGCATTCAGGCGCAATAGTCAGGTGCGGAAGATTCAATGCTCTTGAGAACTCTCTGACAAAGTGCGACGTGAGAAGCAGAATATCATCCGGGCGGTTACGCAATGGTGGTACCTCGATTTCGATGACCCGGAGCCTGTAAAGAAGATCCTCTCTGAACTTGTGCTGCGCGACAGAATCATCCAGATTGCGATTTGTCGCCGCGATTATGCGCGTGTCCACCTTTCGGGGGATGTTCTCTCCGATCCGGAGTATCTCCCTTTCCTGAAGAACACGCAGTAGCTTGACCTGAGTCGCGAGACTTATATCTCCTATTTCGTCAAGGAGAATGGTGCCTCTCGCGGCCTGCTCGAACAGTCCGGTTCTATCTCGAATCGCGCCGGTAAACGAACCTGCCTTGTGCCCGAACAACTCGCTTTCGAGCAGAGTCTCAGGGAGGGCACCGCAGTTGACAGCCATCATTGGATACCGTGCCCTGGCGGATTCCCGGTGGATGAATCGCGCCACCACTTCCTTTCCCACGCCCGTTTCTCCCGAAATGAGAACCGACGAGTTGAACCTCGCCGCGCGGCGTGCGATATTGAGTGTGTTCCTGAACGCCTTGCTTCGGGCGACTTCGAACAATGGCTCGGAGTCGAAATGACGGTTATCGGATGAAGCACTGTCGGGCATTATGCATCCTTCGTTTGAGTATGTCAGAATGACATAACAGCATTTCATTATAGCAAGATATTTTCTCATGTCAAGATATTTCACAAAACATAAGCACTTGCAATACAACATATTACAAGTATCTATGTCAGATGGGCATTCGGATTGCTTTTTGTCATGCAAAATGCCAGGATTCCTGGGAAGGAATGAACCGACAAAGGCGTGTGGAGTAATGGCATGAGCGGAGGACAGAACTCAAAGGCACTTAACGTCACGAAGAGACTCCGTTGGAGAATTGTACTCGCACTCCTGACAGCCGCGCTCTTGCCACTTTTTTTGGCTGGCTTTGGATCATGGGTTGTCTTCAGGGGAATGCTTGAACAGAAATCATCCGAGTTGATGATGAGTGTAGTCGAGAGCCACGCCAAAGCAATCGAATCACACCTTGCCGAGCAACTCCACCTTCTGGAGCTTGCCGCAAGCTCTTTCGATCTTAAGGAGATTGCATCGTCCGATAGACTCTCAAAACTGCTGATCGATCTGAATCAGTCCAGCAGCACCGGTTTTGTTGACCTGGGAATCATTGATGACAATGGCAATCACGCAGCCTACGTCGGCCCCTACGATTTGCGTGATCGTAATTATGCCGAAGCTGAGTGGTTCCGTGAGGTCATGGAATCCGGTACCCACATCAGCGATGTGTTCCTCGGATACCGCAAGGTGCCACACTGCATAATTGCTGTTAAAGCGCCATCGAAAGACAAACCGTGGCTGCTCCGTGCAACTATCAACAGTGAACAATTCGACAGGCTTGTGGAGACGGAGGTACTTGGAGAAGGTAGTTATGCCTACATCGTGAACGGTGAGGGCTCTTATCAAACGACGCCCCTCGTCGGATCGTTGCTTGACTCGAAGCTGGAACCGATGATTGGTTACCACAGAGGCGTGCGGCAGAGCCGCATCGATGTGGACGGAGTCGAGAAGATCAGGGCGACGGCATGGATAAACGGTGGTCGCTGGATGCTCGGGGTTGAGCAGGATGTTAAAGCAATTCAGGCGCCTGTTGACAAGGCGATTGCATATGGAGCACTGGTCGTTGCATTCGCGGTACTCCTGCTTGTGCTGACCACCTTCTTTGCCACATGGCATCTGACCGGCCAGATCAACAAAGCGACAGCCGAGAGAGATGAGATGTCGCTGGCTTTCCTGCGCTCGGCGAAACTTGCATCGATAGGCGAATTGGCAACCGGACTGGCTCACGAGATCAACAATCCGCTGGCGATCATAAGCGCAGAACATACCAACATCTCGGATCTGATTCAACTCTCGGATAACAGCCCAACCTGGCGTGACGAGATTCGCGATTCGGTCAAGCGATGCAAAGAGCAGGTGCGGCGGTGTGCCGGCATCACATCCAAAATGCTGCAGTTTGGAAGAAAGAGTGACTCTGCTGTAGAGCCGACAGATATCGTCCCAAGGCTTTCCGAGATAGTCGATCTGCTAAATCGTCATGCAAGTGTCCGTAACGTTCAGATCGATTGCACTATCAGCGGTGATATCCCGCGCGTGCTTGCCGACCCGATAGAGCTGGAACAGGTTCTGATCAATCTCATAAACAACGCTATCGATGCTATGCCCGCTGGCGGTAAAATCACAATCAGTGCACATCGCCAGGATGAATATGTGCAGCTCGATGTCTCCGACAATGGTGTGGGCATAGCTTCCCAGGATCTCGATCGCGTTTTTGAACCATTCTATACAACCAAGCCGCCAGGGAAGGGAACAGGACTTGGGTTGTCAGTATGTTACGGGATTGTTCAGTCGTGGGGTGGCCGCATCAGAGCCGACAGCAGAGTCGGTGAAGGAACGACGATACACATACTTCTGCCGTTTCATTCGTCAAAGAACGGCTAGGAGAATGAGAGGGTGACTATGAACGACAGGATGAAGAAGATCAGACTCCTGATGGTGGACGACGAGGAGGAGTTCCTGGTATCATCATCCCAAGCGCTTAGCCGAAGGGGATTCGATGTTGAGGTGGCCCCCAACGGGATCACTGCACTGGAGAAAGTAGATCAGCAGGGGTACGATGCCATAGTTCTGGATGTCAAAATGCCTGACATAGACGGTATACAGCTATTTAAGGAGATGCGTCAGAGATTGCCCGGTGTACCCATACTGCTCCTTACTGGATATGGCTCCATTTCGGATGCATTTCACACATCAAAGAATGGCGTAGCTGACTATCTGTTCAAGCCGATTGAGATGGATGACCTGGCGAACAGTATCCGCAGTGCGGTGGAGAAGGCGAGAACTCAGAAAGTGCTTGGCAATGAACGAAAAACGGAATCAGACCTTACCGTTCCGGTTCGAGTGATGCTGGTTGACGACGAGGTTCAGTTCCTGGACTCGATGATGAAGGTCCTATTGCGGCGGAACATGGATGTAACGACCGCTGATGACGGTGAAAGGGCTCTGGCGCTGCTGAAGGAGAAGCTTGTGGATGTGGTGGTACTTGATCTTAAGATGCCCGGGATGGATGGGGTCGAGGTTTTGAGACGTATCAAAAGTGAATCCCCAAGTGTGGAAGTGATTGTTCTGACGGGTCACCCTTCTGTGGAAACGGCACTGGAGGTTGTCAATCTCGGTGCAAACGAATATCTGAAGAAGCCGCCGGATATCGAAGAACTGGTGAGCACAATTCGGAGATTGCACGAGGACCGTCAAAATGCAGTCAGGCGGCGTCAGCAGGAACTTATTGATGAGATTCGAAGAAGATATCCGGACTAGAGAGCATCGTGAGCAGACGAGATTCACTTGGTCGGAAATCGAGACCGGTGTCACGAACGGAGAATGATGATGGCAGACAAAACAGCAGCAAGGGCTTCCTCATATGATAGGTACGTCGACTTCAGACGATTCGGCATCGTGATCGCGCTCTTTGTTATCATACTGATGCTGCCGATACCATCGAGTATGCTTGATGTAGCCGTCGAATACCAGATGGGGAAGACCTATGTCCTGGACTTCTATTCACAGGAGCTATTCGGGAAGTCCTTCAGTGAGACGGAGCAATGGCAGATGTTGACCGCCCAGGCCCTTGAAGCGTGTATGATGCAGGGTGCGAGTTCCAAAGCGACCGTGTTGAAGCGAAAGACTCGAGACTTGCAGAAAATGGGTATCCAGGTTCAAGCTGAACACTTGGAGAAATATCGCACATTCATAGAGAGCATGGATGATGAAGATGTCAAGGGGTTGCTGTTGCGCGGGCGGGAGCTGCGGCAAGAAAAGCTGTCATACAACATGCTCACCCCCGAACAGCAGCAGCAGGTTGACAGGAGGGCAAAGCAGCTTAAAGTCTGCATCGCACTCGTGGCCTTTGTTGTAATTTGTTTTGTGACTGAGGCGATCCCGCTTCCAGGTGTGGCATTTTGCATTGGTCTTATACTTGTTATGTCAGGCATAGTCTCGCGAGAAGAAGTAGCTCAGTTATTCTGGTCAGACGCCTGCTGGTTCATAATGGGAAGTCTCATGTTTGCTGCGGCTTTTGTTAAGACGGGAGTTGATAAACGGATCTGTCTTCTGATCTTCCGATCATTGGCAAAGCCGAGCGTCAAATGGGTGACTGCGATTATGATTTTGGTCATCTCTCCGGCGGCATCGTTTATATCCGACCACGCTCTGGCTGCAATTTTCCTACCGATAGGAATCATCCTGTACAATAACAGCCTCTCCAGAAATGTACCCGAAGACAAAGAGCTGGCAAAGATGCTCATGATAACAATTGCAATGGCATGCAACATCGGAGGATTCGGTTCACCTTCGGGTGGTGCGCGAAATGTGATTATCATGACCTACATGGAAGATATGTTTGGTTTGTCGATCGGTTACGGGCAATGGATACTCTATGGTGCACCGTTCGTAATTATCATGATGCCCTTGCTATGGCTGACTATAAATTACAGATTCAAACCTCAGATCCATAGTCTGCAGCCTGCATTAGCCTCACTCAAATCGGATATCGACAGAATGGGCGGATGGAACCGAAAGCAAATCCTGGCAATAGCGATATTCCTCATAATGTTCATTGGGTGGGTGACAGAGAGCGGGCTGATTCTGCGACTGACCGGTATACGACTCGGAATAGGTGTAATCGCTGTTGCAGGAGCCATGGCTTATCTTCTGACCGGAGTCGTGAACTGGCGAGATTACCAGGAGAAAGTCGACTGGGGGGTTGTGTGGTTGTATGCCGGAGCGATCATCTTTGGTCGGGTGCTTGATTCGTCAGGAGCGGCATACTGGATAGCTCGTTCGATTGTCGAGTGGCTGGCCTCAATCGGTCTCAAGACGGGTACAGTGTTGCTCGGTGCCGGAGCTGCAGTTACGGCCGGTATGACAAACTTGATGGCCGACGGCCCGGCTGCGGCAGCCGTAGGACCGATTACGCTTAATATGGCCGCCGCTGCTCAGCCGGGAACGACTCTCGTCCCATTTATGGGACTCGTGACCGCAGCGGCATCGTCATTTGCGTATCTTCTGATAATAGGCACTCCGCCCAATGCAATCGTATATTCGAGCGGCTTACTTTCGGCGAGAGACTTCCTGCGGGTCGGAATTATCTGTGTCGCGATATCATTTGCGGTTTTGCTGCTGCTCAGTATGTTTTATTGGCCACTAATCGGATTTGCTGGTTTGCCATCTGCTTAGAACTTAGCGAGGATACACTTATGATTGAAGAGAGAAAGCACTTAAACCTACTCCTCGTAGATGACGAGGAGGATTTCAGACGAGTTACATCCTCCGTCCTCGGCAGGCGCGGTTTCGAGGTGACGGAAGCAGCTAACGGGGATGATGCTCTCGATGCTGTCCGAGACGAGCACTTCGATATTGTCCTATTGGATCTTAAAATGCCCGGCAAGAGCGGCATCGAGACTCTCAAAGAACTCAGGAAGATTAAACCGAATCTGCCGGTGATCATCCTCACCGGACACGGTGACTTCGAGGCCGCTGTAACTACAATAAAACTGGATATCGTCGACTTCCTGCAGAAGCCGGTGGACATCGATCTCTTGGCAAATCGTATTCACGATCTGATTAGGCTGGGGATAGAAAGCGGACCTCTGCGAGAGCAAACAATATCGGAGTTGATGGTTCCGCCATCCGTATATCCACGAATCAACGTCGATGAGCCGCTTGAGAATGTGCTGAGTGCTCTCAAGAAGTCATTCACTCCTCCAGAGCCGCATGTTGCTCAACCGGGCGAAATTAGATCGGCTCTCGTGTATGATTCGAACGACAAGTTCCTTGGGATTATCCGTTTCAATGATCTTCTCAAATTGCTGCTCCCGCCCTATCTCGGAGATTCGCCGTACGCGACGTATTTCACCGGCATGTTTCTCGCACAGTGCAAGGTGCTGGGCAGCAGAAGAATCGAAGAGTTGGTAGGTGATCCAATTGTTGTCGAAGCGGATGCGCCGATTATGGAAGCTATTCACCTGATGGTTGACAATCGCTTGATCAATCTGCCGGTAGTCAAATCGGGGCAACTTGTGGGAATATTGAGAGGGCGCGATGTAGTGCTCGAAGTTGCGCGCAGCATGGGATCGATGAGATAATAACCTCGGAGCACTTACGGGAGAGTCATGACTAATCGATACTTTCTTCTACTGATTGTCACCGGCGTGATTTGCATCTCGTCCGGCAGCGGCCTCGCGTCAATCGGGCCGTTCGAGATCTCAAATGCAGACAGCAGCAGCAAAATACGTCTGCAATTCGTCGGACAACTCCGAACGATTCTCGAAAGTCGTGATCAGGGTGCAAACCGTGACAGGCAGAACACCGGACGGACGGAGGCTAGACGTGTTCGTCTGGTTCTGAGCGGGAGCATTCTGAAACCGAACTTGTCCTACAAGCTGCATCTAAGCGCGGCTCCTGGCTCGTCAGAATTGATGGATTTCTATTTCGACTACCGAATTGCTGATCGCATGCAGATCCGTTGTGGGCAGTATAAAGTCCCGTTCACTCGCTACCGTATTCAGTCGTTCCAACAGCTTACATTTGCCGACTGGTCGATCGTGTCGACCTATTTCGGAGCCGAGAGGCAGATGGGCATTTCTTTACATAACGGCTATGAACAACCGGCGGAGTTTTCTTACGTTGTAGGGCTGTTTACGGGCGTCAACGCGCGTGCATCGCATGCAGTGGGGTTGTCGAAACTGAGCGGGATGGCTCTTTCGAATCCATCCGACCTATCGGAACCGGGATCAAATGCGGGAATCCATCCAGAGCTGTTTCTCCATGCCTCATACAACGCCAACGGAATAAAGGTGCAGTCAGACAGCGATGAGGAGAGAGGCGGATTTCGTTATAGCGCCGGAGTGAGCGCGGCATGGGATCTGAATCCGGTATCGAAGAAAGATCTCGCGGGTCGCATAGCTCCCGAAGTCCTCATGAAGTATCGCGGAGCTTCCGCTGCCTGCGTCGGTTACGCCGCATTCGGAGGAATCAGCGATCCATCGAGCTCAGAGCTTGTGCTGCTGGGCGGGTTGTTTCAGTCGGCATATCGATTCGTGCGGAATTGGGAGGTATCTGCGAGATATAGCGTCGTAGATGTCAGAAGTTCTCTTATCGATGAACTTCTGGAAGAAAAACCCATCTCTGCCGATGCGCAGGTGCGTCGCGAGCATGAAATCACGCTGGGAGTCAACATATATGTTATGGGGCACAATCTCAAGATTCAGAACGATTTGACCTGGTTGAGGCACTCGTATATCTCGAAATCACTTGATGATTTTGTTGCCAGGTCACAATGTCAGTTGGCATTGTGACATAAGGATTGAGGAGAATAAGCATATCTCGGTCGTCGCCACGCGCAAAATGTACTGATTACATAATGTAGTAGATACGCAAACATGCACTGCGCAGTTAGTGGGTTAGATTGCAGAGGGAAACTATGACCATCAAGACGCCACACGAAAAGACAGTTGCTGTTCTGGATACGAGCGATTTCCAGGCTCCTCTAAATGCGCTGGCTTCCAATGGATACGATCTTTCTCTAACCGAGATTGTCGAGGCGAATCGTCCGCTCTTCCTCCTTGATTCAGGTTCATTAGACAGAGCCGATCGATCAGCTAAGTGGGATTCATGTTATACTACGGATTTCTCATATATACATGGAGGCAGCATACGGACTTCGAGTACGTTTCGTTATCGCCAGTGGATGCTGCACAAGCTCGCCTATTGGCTGGATCAGTTTCGAACATTTGGCTGTGGGCGATGCATTGCATGGTGTCCAGCGGCAATAGACATCACAGGAGAAGCCGGCATTCTGCGGGAGCAGGTGTGATATCAACCAGATCAGATATTGGAAGGTGAGAGCAGAATGGAGAATCTTGAACGGATCTTGAGAGATCATCCCATCGTTGCCGGCCTAAGCCCAGAGCATGTCAGTCTGCTGGTTGGCTGCGCATCAAATGTCGTCTTCAAAGCAGGTGAGTTCATATTTCGGGAGGGAGATGACGCTGATTCATTTTATGTCATCAGGCAGGGCAAGGTGGTTCTTGAGACCTATGTCCCGCACATGGGTCCGAAAGCCATTCAGACGCGTGTTGCCGGGGAAGTAACCGGCTGGTCATGGATGGTCGAGCCTTACAGGTGGCACTTTGACGCTCGAGCGCTCGAATTGACCAAGGCAATTGCGCTCGATGGCAAATGCCTGCGCGAGAAATGCGAAAAGGACCACGATCTCGGCTATGCACTGATCAAGAAGTTCTTCGGAATAATCGCCCAGAGATTGGAAGCAACGCAGTTGCAACTCATGGATATTTACAGAACTAACTCCCATGACTGAAGCAGTACAGATCGCAATAAGCACAAGCGCTATGGTCGTCCAGCCGTTTCTCGAACTGCGCGGAGTAGGAGAAACACCCAATACTTGCTCGCTGGAATCTGATACACCAAACGAGATGGCGGTTTCCAGTTTCGCCCTGGGCGATTCAACATGCTTTAAGCCTAACAGAGTTCTAAGAGCTAAGGTAACGCCGGGCACGCTATTTCACACATCGCCCGATCATTTCGGTAAGCATTTTGAGCGTGCTGCTGTTGGCACCCCGGCTCACAGCGCAAAGCTTGAGACTAAAATGCTTACCGAGACAACTGATCCACAGGCTCAGGACATAATTCTTGATAGTATTGAAGTGGTGGAAGAGTGATGCGCAGATATCAAGACACAGCCAACCTCTCAGAGAGGGCAGGCGCTGCTCTACGGCTTCGAATTGTCGCCAAAGGGTTGGTGCAGGGTGTCGGCTTCAGGCCGTTTGTCCATCGTCTGGCATCGGATATTGGTCTACCGGGTTGGGTGAGAAATTCCACTGAGGGAGTGCAGATCGAACTTGAGGGCGGCATCGAGAAACTTGATGAGTTTGTCAGTAGACTTGAGGCAGAGAGACCTCCTCGATCGCGCATAGATGAACTCGTGACAGAAACCCTGACTCTGGTCGGGTACTCCCGGTTCAAGGTAAGAGAAAGTCACGATGACTGTTCCACCGGGATCACCCAGATAACGCCCGACATCGCCACCTGCAGCGAATGCATTCAGGATGTCTTCGACCCAGGAAATCGCCGTTATCGGTATCCTTTCACAAACTGCACAAACTGCGGCCCCAGGTTCAGCATAATACAGTCCCTGCCGTACGACCGCGTCAACACTACCATGAACAAGTTTCCGATGTGCGGTGAGTGCAGAGATGAGTATGAGAATCCTGAGAATCGCAGATTCCATGCGCAGCCAAATGCCTGTCCCAATTGTGGGCCACACCTCGAGTTGTGGGATGGCGATGGCAAAGTTGTGGCGATGAATGACCAGTCCCTTGTTGATGCTTGTGCCTTCGTAACCAGAGGAAGAATAGTTGCATTGAAAGGTCTGGGCGGCTTTCAGCTTGTGGTTGATGCCGGAAACGAGGATGCTGTGAAGTATCTCCGAAAACGCAAGGCACGGATGGATAAGCCTTTCGCTTTGATGTGTCCGAGTCTAAGAGTTGCCAGGAACCACTGTGAACTATCGCATGCGGAGATGCACCTGCTTGCTTCACCTGAGTCGCCAATCGTGCTGCTAAAGCGCAAGTCCGGGACCCACAGGGAGCCTTCCTCAATATCACATCAGATAGCACCGGATAGTCCGTATCTGGGCGTTATGCTTCCATATACCCCTCTGCATCATCTGATAATGGCAGATCTGAAGTCACCGGTCGTCGCAACCAGCGGGAACCTGGCGGATGAACCGATTTGCACCGATGAACGAGATGCTCTGGTGCGCCTGAGCAGAGTTGCCGACTATTTTCTGGTTCATGACCGTCCGATCGCACGACAGATGGATGACTCTATTGTGCAGCATGTTGCAGGAAGTGAAATGGTGCTGCGCAGCGCCAGAGGGTATGCTCCAGTGACCATACGACTCAGAAAACCCGGAGCAGAATGCCTGGCCGTCGGCTCTCACCTGAAAAACACTGTGGCGATCTCGGATGGGCGCAACGCTTGCTTGAGCCAGTACATTGGAGACCTTTCAACTAAGCGTGCTCTCGACGTCTTAAGCGGTGAAACGAAGTCATTAGCGAGCATATACCGAATCCGTCCGAGGAAAGTGTGTTGTGACGAGCATCCTGATTACAATTCTGCCAGGTTTGCTGCCAGCCTTGGACAGCCTATAGCGCAGGTACAACATCACTTCGCGCATATCTTGTCGTGTATGGCAGAACATGACTTGGGCGCGCCGGTCTTGGGTGTGTCCTGGGATGGCACCGGGCTTGGAACTGATGGTACCATATGGGGTGGAGAGTTCTTGCGAGTGACCGAAAGGGGATTCACACGCGCTGCACATCTGAGGCCGTTTCCCCTGCCAGGTGGCGACATAGCCGTTCGAGAACCTCGGCGCAGTGCAATAGGCCTGCTGTACGAAATCTTCGGAGATGCTCTATTTGCTACGGATAACGTCAAGTCGGTAAAAGCATTTTGCGAGAGCGAGCGAAGAATTCTCAGAAGAATGTTAGAGCGATCTCTGAACGCTCCTCGAACATCGAGCGCAGGCCGTCTCTTCGATGCGGTTGCATCCATCACCGGGATATGTCAGACTGCGAGTTTTGAAGGACAGGCGGCGATGAAGCTCCAGTTTGCTGCAGAAGCCGGCGGCGATATGAGCGAATCGTACGAGTATCGACTGGTCGATTCATGCATTCCGTATTCGCTTGACTGGGAGCCGATGATTCGCGGCATCTTGCATGATATGCAGGAGTCAATACCGGTCGACACAATTGCTGCGAGGTATCACAGAACCCTGGTGAACATGATACTCTCTGTTGCCGGTCGCATAGGTGAGAGAAGAGTTGTCCTAACGGGAGGATGCTTTCAGAACAGGTTGCTGGTCGAGCAGTCGGTATCCGCGCTACAGGCATCAGGGTTCGAGCCGTACTGGCATCGACGCATCCCCCCCAATGACAGCGGTATCGCCATGGGGCAGATCTTCATGGCAACCGTCTGCACAGTCGAGGAAGAATAGTTATGTGTCTTGCAGTTCCAGGGAAGTTGATCAGCAAGAGCGACTGCGAGCCGATGTTGCGCTCTGGCAGGATCGATTTTGGAGGAATCGTCAAGGATGTCAGCCTGGCTTTCGTTCCTGAAGCTCGCTTGGGAGACTATCTGCTCGTTCACGCCGGCATAGCCATTGGCATCGTCGATGAAGAAGAGGTATCAAGAATTACTGACTACCTCAAGGAAATTCACCTTCAGGATTTGGGAGATGATCGCAGATGAAATTCATAGATGAATTTCGTGATTCCAGAGTTGCTGCGCGCTATATACGAGAAATCGAACAGATTGCCAGCCAGCCATGGACAATCATGGAAATCTGTGGCGGGCAGACGCACACCATTGTCAGGAACGGTATTGACAGACTCCTGCCGGAGCAGATACGTTTGCTGCATGGCCCCGGCTGTCCTGTGTGCATTACGCCTGCTAATCTGATCGACAAAGCGATAGAGATTGCCCTACAGCGCAATGTTATCTTCTGCTCATTCGGAGATATGCTTCGAGTTCCGGGTTCGACCACTGACTTGCTTCTTGCCAAAGCCGCTGGAGCTGATGTAAGGGTCGTATACTCTCCCCTCGACTCCGTCAGCATTGCTCTGAAGAATCCGAAGCGCGAGGTGGTGTTCTTCGGTATCGGATTTGAAACGACAGCTCCGGCTGTAGCCGTAGCTTTGCGCCGCGCGAAGCAGCTTGAAATAGCCAACTACTCTGTACTACCTGCCCTGGCTCTTGTCCCCCCAGCCATTGAGACACTCCTGTCGGCTCCTGCCTGCAATATCAATGGCTTCCTTGCAGCAGGCCATGTTTGTACCGTGATGGGCTACAGGGATTACGAACCGATAGCGGAAAGCTTCGGTGTCCCAATCGTTGTTACAGGGTTCGAACCTATCGATATCCTCCAGGGAATTCACATGACCATCGCTCAGTTGGAGCAGGGTGTGGCCATGGTCGAAAATCAGTATTCCCGCGCTGTCAGGAAAAATGGCAACAGCGAAGCCAGGAAGCTTATGGGAGAGGTTTTCTGCACTGTCGACCGGGACTGGCGAGGCCTGGGCAGGATCAAGCGCAGCGGACTCGCATTGAGCGATGCATACGCTGGTTTCGATGTTGATAATCGCTTCACTCTGTCTCACGTCAGTACCGAAGAAAAGAGCCCGTGCATTAGCGGTCTCATTCTTCAGGGGAGGAACAAACCGTACGACTGCGCAGCGTTTGGCAATCTGTGTACGCCTCAGCGTCCTCTTGGAGCAACAATGGTATCGTCAGAAGGCGCCTGCGCTGCATACTATCGCTACAGGCGCCATGAGTGCGGTGTCATAAGAATGGCGAAGGAGGAAGCATAATGGAACCAACCAGTTCGATGGGATTCGACTACGCTGCACCTGCCTTTGGTCAAGAGAAGATTCAGCTTGCTCATGGCGGTGGCGGCAGGCTTATGCATCAACTGATTGATGGCCTTTTCTCCGCCATACTGATCGACCCAGACTTTGGTGTTGAACATGATGGTGCCGTATTCGAGTCGCATGGCACAAAGATGGCCTTCACAACCGATTCGTTCGTTGTCCATCCATTGTTCTTTCCCGGCGGCGACATCGGGACTCTTGCTGTCTACGGCACCGTTAATGATCTCGCCATGTGTGGTGCTTGCCCACTGTACTTGAGTGCGGGGTTCATCATCGAGGAAGGGTTTGAGATCAAATATCTCAGGAGAATCGCACAGTCGATGCGAGCTGCAGCAGACATCGCCAGCATCAAGATTGTTACAGGCGACACAAAGGTCGTTGATCGCGGCAAAGGGCATGGAGTGTTCATCAACACGGCTGGTATCGGTGTTGTGGATCATGATCTTGATATCGGTCCGGGCAGTATTGAACCGGGCGACGTTATTATTCTCAGCGGTGATATAGGAAGACATGGTATCGCAGTTATGGCGGAGCGGGAGGGTCTATCCTTCGAGTCGCGAATTAGCAGCGATGTTGCTCCCCTCGCTGAGCCCGTGGCTAGATTGATTGAGTCGGGCGCCAAAGTTCATTGCCTAAGAGATCTGACACGAGGCGGTCTGGCCACAGTGCTTGTGGAGCTGGCTACTTCCTCCGGCAAGGGCATTCAGATCGAGGAACGAAACATCCCTGTATGTGAGGAAGTGAAAGGCGCATGTGAAATTTTGGGCCTCGACCCGCTCTATGTCGCCAACGAAGGCCGTTTCGTGACGTTTGTGCCTGCAAATGATTCTGACACAGCACTGGAGATAATGCAATCGTCTCAGGTAGAATCGTGCGTGATTGGATCGGTTACCGACACGAGATCGGGCTTGGTAACGATAAGGACTCATCTTGGTACTGAGCGAATGGTGGATATGCTGAGCGGCGAGCAATTACCGCGAATATGCTGAGAAGCTCGCAACAGAAATTGCGTTGGAGAGGAGGATTGATATGGACGAGTGGCGTGGATGGCACAAGATACGGTACGAATCGGAGCTCGACCCGCATTTCGCGAAACAGATTATGTCGATACCGGGAGGAGATAAGCTACTGTCGTGTATCCAGTGCGGAACGTGCAGCGGTACGTGCCCCTTGAGCCAGTACATGGACTACACCCCGCGGCAAATCATCGGTATGATCCGAGCCGGCTTCAGGGGAGAGGTGCTCAGCAGCTACACTACCTGGCTGTGCGCTTCATGTTATTCATGTACCGTCGAGTGCCCGAAGGAGATCAAGCTAACTGACATCATGTATGCCGCTAAGCGGCTGGCGATCAGGGGAGGGCTCTATCCGAAACGTTTTCCGATCCCTGTCCTCGCGAACGAGTTCTTCAAGATGGTCGAGCGATCAGGACGCAATAGCGAGGGGCGGCTATTGCTGCGTCTGTTCCTGAAGACCAATCCTTTTCAACTTTTCAAGCAAATGGGACTCGGCATGCGCCTTTTGCGACGGGGGAGGTTTAGCTTGAAACGGGAATCCATTGAACGCAAAGATGAACTGCGAAACATCTTTCAGGTACTCGAGAAGGAACACATGGTCAAAAAAAGGACCAATATGACTCCTGCAGAGGAGGTTCCGTCATGAGCTATCTCTATTTTCCCGGCTGCTCACTCAGAAGCACCGGCAGAGCGTACGAGGAATCGATGCTGTCGCTCTTTGCGAACCTGGGGGTACCTTTAAGCGAGATTGACGACTGGAATTGCTGCGGCGCCACGGCCTATATGTCAGTCAGTGAGCTGAAATCATTTGCGCTCTCGGCTCGAAACCTGGCTCTGGCCGAGCGGCAATGCAAAGATTCAGGCACCGTGGATATAGTTGTCCCGTGCGCTGCGTGTTATCTCGGGTTGAACAAAGCTCAGCATTACCTGAATGACAACCCGGAGATCCGTACGAAGATCGATACGGCTCTTTATGCCGCCGGTCTGAAGTACACAGGCCGTGCCCGTATCAGACACCCTCTCGATGTTCTGGTGAATGACATAGGGTTGAAGGAAATGGCTTCGCGGACCGTGCATCCTCTAGAAGGGTATCGAGTCGCATGCTACTACGGATGCCAATTGATCCGGCCGTATGCCGATTTCGACGACCAGCATCAACCTTCCACGATGGACAGGTTGATGAAAGCGATGGGTGCTGAAGTCGTTGACTGGCCGCTGAAAACTCGATGCTGCGGCGGGTCATTGACCGGCACGGTTCAGGAGGTCGGACAGAGACTGAGTTACATACTGCTGAAGGAAGCCACGAGGCGTGGATGCAATGTCATCACGACCGCGTGTCCTCTCTGCCAGTTCAATCTCGAATGCTATCAATCCGAGATGAGCCGGCGATTCGATGACACGGTAAATGTGCCAGTGGCATACTTCACACAGCTTATCGGCCTGGCACTCGGCATACCTCAGAAGAAACTGGGTTTACAGCGCCTGTTTGTGCCATTACGGGAATCCCACCAGGTAAACGTGGTGGCAGGGAGGTGACTATGCACACAACTGAAACGAAATCAAACGGTACGCCGAAGATTGGCGTGTATGTCTGCCACTGCGGTGTCAATATCTCTCATACTGTTGACGTGTCTGGTGCTGTCGAATTCGCACGCCATCTGCCGCATGTGACTGCAGCAAAAGAGTACAAGTTCATGTGTTCCGATCCCGGACAGGAGATAATTCATCAGGACATTCGCGATGGCCTGGTGAATCGGGTCGTAGTTGCCTCCTGTTCACCTCTGATGCACGAGCCCACTTTCAGAAACGCGATGTCTAATGCAGGGGGGAATCCATTCCTTTTCCAGATGGCGAATATTCGTGAGCACGTGAGCTGGGTCACGCACGATAAGAACGCGGGCACACTGAAGGCCAAAGCACTGATTGCTGCGGCGGTTCATCGGGTGGCACTCCATCAGCCGCTCGAACGCAGCCGTGTACCGGTCAACCCGAATGTCCTAGTCGTTGGTGCCGGGATTGCCGGAATTCAGGTTGCTTTATTGCTGGCACAAGCCGGCAAGAATGTCTATCTGGTTGAACGCGAACCGTCAATCGGTGGTCACATGTCCAGATTCGACAAGACCTTTCCCACCCTCGATTGTGCGGCCTGTATCCTGACCCCAAAGATGGTATCAGTCGGCCAGAATCCTCGGATTCACCTGATGACATGGGCCGAGGTCGCATACGTTGAAGGATATGTTGGCAATTTCAAGGTGAAAATCAAGAAGAAGCCGCGATACGTTGACACGGAAACATGCATCAGCTGCGGTCTCTGCTATGAGGCATGTCTCAGCCGCCCGTATCCGAAATACAGGAGAATGATCCTGGGAAAACAGATCATCAAAGAGGGGAAGGTCCTGGAGATGCATCAACCCGATGACACGAAGCTCGAACAGGATTTGGCGGCTGTCATTGAATCTCAGCCTGAGCCAGAAGCGGTTTCGGCCACACGAAAAGGAGATTCCAGATGAAAACGGCTGTAGACAGACATTATGACTTAGAGCAGGCTATAAGCGTAGTTGTTGATAAGTATCAGGCCAAGCCAACCGCTTTGATCATGATCCTTCAGGATGTTCAGAAGCATCATCGGTATCTTCCCGTGGATACTTTAAAGCTGGTGGCAGAGAAAATGGGCATTCCGATTGCTCAGATCTATGGTGTGACTACCTATTACAGATCATTCAGCCTGAAGCCGAAGGGTAGGAACCACATCTGTGCGTGCACCGGCACCGCCTGCCATGTGCGCCAGGCGCAAGTCATTGTCGATAATCTGGAAACTGAGCTTGGCATTAAGGCAGGCGAAACGACACACGATCTGGAGTTCAGCCTTGAAACGGTCAATTGCCTTGGCGCTTGTGCGCTCGGTCCTCTTGTCACTGCAAATGATGTCTATTATGGAAACATGACCGTTTCCAAAGTTGACAAAATGTTGAATGAACTGCGCCGCAAGGAAACCGCGAACAAGATAGCACGGGAGGAGGAGGCATGAGTACGAATAGGATTTCTTCTCCTAAGGAACTGGACCGATTCAGGGATCGTCTAGTCAAAGAGCGGCAGCAACAAAAGACGATTATTACTGTCTGTGCCGGTACAGGTTGCTTGGCCTGTGGGGCCGAATCTGTCATTGCTGCCTTCAAGGATAGCCTCAGAGACTGCCGTCCAGGTGACAATGTCCAGGTGAGAACGACCGGTTGTCATGGTTTCTGTGAACGCGGCCCCCTGGTAGTGATTCAGCCGGAAGGAATATTCTACCAAAAAGTGAAACCTGTCGATGCCAAATTGATTGTCGATCGCACGATTAAGGATGGACAACTTGTCAAGAAGCTTCTCTACTGCGATCCGCTAACCGACGAAGTTATCGTCCACGAGAAGGACATACCTTTCTACAAGAAACAGATGCGCTTGGTCTTTGGAAAAAACGGCCTTATGGATCCCACATCTATCGACGACTATGTTGCCTTGGGAGGGTACCAGCCATTGGCAAAGACTCTGACCACAATGACTCCCGACGAAGTTGTGGATACGATCAAGAAGTCAGGCTTAAGAGGCCGCGGTGGCGGTGGTTTCCTTACCGGCAAGAAATGGGCGTCATGCCGGAGAGCCAAAGGACATCCTAAATATGTCATCTGTAACGCAGATGAAGGCGATCCCGGAGCGTTTATGGATCGTTCTTTGCTGGAAGGCAATCCGCATTCGGTAATCGAAGGAATGATTATAGGCGCTTATGCCATTGGCAGCAATGACGGTTTCGTGTATGTTCGAAACGAGTATCCGTTAGCGGTCAAGAACCTCGCTGTTGGCATAGCTGCTGCCCGCGAATACGGTTTCCTCGGAGATGATATCCTTGGAACCGGCTTTAGGTTCGATATCGAGGTGTCCAGAGGTGGTGGAGCTTTTGTCTGCGGTGAATCCACAGCTCTCATGGCATCGCTGGAAGGCAAGACCGGCGAACCTCGAGCAAAGTACATCCATACCGTCGAGGCCGGCCTCTGGGACAAACCGTCCAATCTGAACAATGTCGAAACTTGGGCTAATGTGCCCTTGATAATCGAAAAGGGAGCTGACTGGTACGCTAGCATCGGCACCGCTGGCTCAAAAGGCACAAAAGTGTTCGCCCTGACCGGTAAAGTCAACAACACCGGCCTGGTGGAGGTGCCGATGGGAATAACCTTGCGCGAGATTGTCTACGATATAGGTGGAGGCATTCCCGGAGGCAAGAGACCAAAGGCGGTGCAGACCGGCGGTCCTTCAGGTGGAACATTGATAATCGAACCCGGCGATTCGGACAAACCTGAGAGTCTTGTTACTCATGGGGACGCACGGAAAGATGAGGAAGCGGTGAGTCTCCTCGATTTACCGGTCGATTTTGACAAGTTGACCGAGGTGGGGTCGATGATGGGATCCGGCGGAATGATCGTCATGGATGAGGATTCGTGCATGGTCGACGTAGCCAAGTATTTCCTCAACTTCCTGCAGGAAGAAAGCTGTGGCAAATGCCTTCCGTGCAGAGAAGGGATTCGCATAATGCTGAATACCCTGACTCGAATCAGCGATGGCAAAGGAGAGGTGGAAGATATCGCTTTTCTGGAGGAGATCTCTCACGTGGTATCTGACACCAGTCTGTGCGATCTTGGCGGTAGCGCTCCCAACCCGATTCTCTCAACCATACGCTATTTCCGTTCCGAATACCTGGCTCACATTGTGGAGAAGCGTTGCCCTGCCGGGGTTTGCAAGGCGCTGGTTTCACACGCTATAGATGAGAACTGCAACGGCTGCCACGCTTGCTTAAAGCCCTGCCCGACAGACGCCATAGTAGGCAGCCCGAAACAGCTCCATATCATCGATCAGGACAAGTGCATTCAATGTGGTGCATGTTATCAGATCTGCAAGCGAAATGCTATCAAGCGCATGAAACGAGGCGAGGGTGATGCAGTCCAGCGTCGGGCGCAGGAAATCTGGAAACCGAAAACGAAGGCAGAAGTTGCCGCTATGGCATAGGAGGACAGCTTTATGGCCAAAGTGAAAATAATAATCGACGGTTGTTCTGTTGAGGTTGAAGAAGGGTCGTACGTGCTTGATGCCGCCCGAGATTTGGGGATTGATATCCCCACGCTCTGTCACTATCCGTACATGACGCCATACGCAGTCTGCCGAATCTGTGCTGTGGAAGCGCGTGATGGCAAGGGCTGGAGCAAGATCGTCACTGCGTGCAACTATCCGGCCTGGGATGGCTTGGAGATTCTGACGAATACTCCCAGGGTGCTCAACGCTCGCAAGGTTAATCTTGAGATGCTGATGAGCCGCTGCGCCCCTATTCCGGTTCTGCAACAGCTTGCAGAGCGATTCGGCATTGAGAAACCGCGCTGGGGGGTAGGCGAGGATACCTGCATTCTCTGCGGACTCTGTGTCCGGGTTTGCGATGAGGTTGTAGGCGCTCATGCTCTCACGTTCAGCGAGAGAGGTATTTTCCGGAAGGTTTCAACGCCATTTGAAGAAGAGAGTAGTGACTGCATTTTGTGCGGCGCTTGCGCGAAGGTCTGTCCGACGGGACACATTGTGATGGAAGACATCGAGAAGCGAGCCTTCGTTCATAGAGAGATAAGCCTCAGCCCGAACGCGGCTATTACCGTACCGTTTCTTCAAGCTGTGCCGAATGTACCGCGAATTAACCCGGAGCATTGCATTCATTTTCACACCGGTGGCTGCAAGATCTGCTCCCAGGTCTGCCCTAAGGACTGCATCAACTTCGAGGAAACCGATCAGTTCGAAGACATCGAGGTTGGAACAATAATCCTGGCGACAGGCTTCAAGACTTTCGATCCCTCCCGACTTGTTCAGTACGGTTACGGCCGGTATGATAATGTCATCACCTCCGAACAGTTTGAGATGATGAACCATGCGTCTGGGCCAACCGGAGGAAGGATTGTGCTTGAAAATGGCAAGGAGCCGAGCGCAATCGCTATTGTTCACTGCGTTGGCAGCAGGGACGCAAAAACCAACCGTTACTGTTCGCGCGTTTGCTGCATGTACTCGCTGAAGCTCGCTCACTTGACGAAAGAGCGTACCAATGCTGAAGTCTACAACTTCTATATTGACATGCGTACTCCCGGCAAGGGATATGACGAGTTCTACGACAGACTACTGAAGGAAGATGTGCACTTCATCCGTGGACGTGTTGGCGAGGTCACCGACTGGGCGATGGCACCTGAGGAAGAGGGCAAGCTTATTATCCGGGCCGAAGACACTCTTGTTGGGGTAGTGCGGCGCATACCGGTCGACATGGTCATCCTATCGGTTGGTTTAGAACCGCAAGCCGATGTCGAAGAAGTGCGCCGTCGCTTCAACGTCACCTGCGGCCACGAAGGATGGTTCATGGAACGACACCCCAAACTCGCCCCAGTTTCAACATTTACCGATGGAGTTTTTCTGGCCGGTACTTGCCAGGGGCCTAAAGATATTCCCGATAGTGTCGCCCAGGCTGGCGCTGCCGCTGCGGAAGCTCTCGCTCTCATTGATGCAGGTCACGTCGAACTCGAACCGAATACGGCTTATGTTCGGGAGGATTCCTGTTCCGGGTGTAGGACGTGCATGAATGTCTGCCCATACAGTGCGGTGACGTTCGACAGCGAGAAGAACACAGCCTCTGTTACCGGAGCTCTATGCAAAGGCTGCGGCACCTGCGTGGCGACCTGCCCGTCGGGTGCTCTTCAGCAAAACCTGTTTACCGACGAACAGATCTTCCAAGAAATCAGAGGGTTGGTTAACTATGTTTGAAAACAACGAGACAAACCGGTCGTTTGAGCCTAAGATCGTTGCATTCTTCTGCAACTGGTGCACATACACCGCTGCCGACCTCGCCGGAACCGCGAGAATGGTCTATGCACCCAACGTGCGCGTGGTGCGCGTGATGTGTTCCGGGCGGGTGGATCCGCAGTTCATTCTGGCCGCGTTGCGTGAAGGTGCTGACGGAGTTCTGATCGGGGGCTGCCATCCGGGTGATTGCCATTATCAGGAAGGTAACTACAAGGCTCTGCGTCGATTCACACTGCTGAAAACGCTCCTCAGATCGATGGGTGTCGAAGAGGGACGGATGCGACTCGAATGGATCGCGGCGTCTGAAGGCGACAAAGTACAGAGGGTCATCAACGAGATGACTGAGGCTGTACGCAAGCTCGGTCCACTGCATCTGGAGTCAGCATCGCAATTAGCGTTTGAAAAAGCTGAATCGACACAACCGGCAGCGGTAGCAGCTGGGCAAGGAGGAAAAACATGAGCAAACCCAAAGTCAGTTTCTACTGGTGCGCTTCGTGCGGTGGATGCGAGGAGGCCGTCGTTGACCTTGCTGAAGACATCCTGAAAGTGGTAGAAGCCGTAGACATCGCCTTCTGGCCAGTCGCTCTCGATTTCAAGCGCGTGGACGTCGAAGCCCTTCAGGATGGTGAACTGGCCGTTAGCTTCATTAATGGTGCAATTCGCAGTTCAGAGCAATTCGAGATGGTGGAACTGCTGCGCAAGAAATCGCAACTTATCGTAGCTTTTGGAAGCTGCGCGCATCTTGGAGGAATTCCCGGATTGGCGAATTTATCTGACCGTCAGGGAGTGTTTCAGGAGGCCTACATAGATGCTCCCAGCGTAGTCAATGACGACAAGGTCTTGCCGCTTGAGGAGATCGACGTGGCGGAGGGAAGACTCACACTCCCCTCATTATGGAATACGGTGAAGACACTCGACCAGGTTATTGAAGTGGACTACTACCTGCCGGGCTGCCCGCCTCCGGTCAAGCTGATACGCGATGCTGTCAACGCCATAGTGACCGGGCAGTTGCCGGCTCGGGGGGCGGTTCTCGCGCCTGATATCGCTCTCTGCGAGGAGTGCCCTCGCCGTGATACCAAGCCGGAGAAACCCACACTGCGTGAGTTCAAGAGGCCCCACGCGGTTGATATTGATCCGGAAGAATGCCTGCTTGCACAAGGGTTGCTCTGCATGGGACCTGTGACGCGTAAGGGGTGCGAAGCTGCCTGCGTAGCGGCAAACATGCCGTGCACCGGGTGCTTAGGGCCGACAAGCCGTGTCACCGATTTCGGCGCAAAAGCACTTTCGGCCATCGCATCGCTGGTGGATTCCAACGACGAAAAGGAGATAGCAGCCATTCTTGATCAGGTCGTCGATCCTATCGGCACATTCTATCGCTATAGCCTCCCCGCGTCGCTGTTGCACCGGCGCTATCAAGGACCCGACCACGGAGGAAAACAGCAATGACCAAGAGAATTACGATTGATCCGATAACGCGGCTTGAAGGCCACGGCAAGATCGACATATTCCTTGACGACAAGGGAGATGTCGAAAAAGCATACTTTCAGGTTCCTGAGTTGCGCGGCTTCGAGAAATTCGCTCAGGGACGTCCCGCCGAAGATATGCCTCAGATAACCTCGCGAATCTGTGGAGTCTGTCCTACCGCACACCACATGGCATCCACAAAAGCCCTGGATCATCTCTACAAGGTTGAGCCTCCATCAGCAGCTAAGAAGGTCAGGGAACTAGTTTACCAGATGTTCTATGTTGAGGATCACGCTCTACACTTCTTCTACCTCGCCGGGCCTGATTTTATTGTAGGTCCGAAAGCTCCCAAAGGGGAACGGAACATTCTCGGCGTACTGGGCAAGGTCGGAAAAGACGTCGGCTTGAAGGTGATCGGAATGCGCAAGGAGTTACGCAACCTGATGAGCCTTGTGTCCGGGAAAGCCATTCATCCGGTCTTTGGCCTGCCAGGTGGCATTTCAAAACCGATTGCGAAAGAAGATCAGCAACAATTCAAAGACGCTGCCCAGCGCGCCGTGGAATTCGGGCAGTTCTGTCTCAATGCGTTCAATGATATTGTCCATAAGAATCCGGAATACGTGGAGTACATCACCTCAGATATGTACACGCACAAAACATATTACATGGGGCTTGTGGACAATGAAAACAAGGTCAGCTTCTACGATGGTGATCTCAGGGTGGTTGGCCCGAATGGAAAGGAATTCCTGAGGTTCCCCGGGCGGGAGTATCTGGATCACATGGCCGAACACGTCGAGCCGTGGAGCTACGTCAAATTCAGCTACCTGAAGGATATCGGTTGGCACGGTTTCACTGATGGCCCGGATAGCGGCGTGTTTGCTGTTGCACCGTTGGCGCGCCTTAACGCCGCCGATGGCATGGCTACACCACTGGCTCAAGAAGCATACGAGCGATTCTTTGATATCCTCGGTGGCAAACCAGTACATCATTCACTGGCCACAAGCTGGGCTCGTCTGATTGAGCTTCTCTATTCGGCGGAGCGGATGCAGCAACTCGCGAATGACCCGGAAATCGTCAGCCCCCATGTCCGCACGATACCTTCTGAAACGCCCGAGGAAGGGATCGGCGTGGTCGAAGCTCCGCGTGGAACACTGATCCACCACTACAAGACAGATGAGCGAGGTCTTATCGAACGGGCGAATCTGATTGTCGCCACGCAGAATAATTCGGCACGCATTGCGCTGTCGGTCGACAAGGCGGCTAAAGGTCTTATATCCAACGGTCGGTTTGATGACGGAATACTGAACATGATCGAGATGGCGTTTCGCGCTTACGATCCGTGTCATGGCTGCGCGACCCATGCCCTGCCGGGTCAAATGCCGCTGATCGTGCGTGTGTATGACACTGAACGCGAACTTGTACAGGAAATCAGACGCGATTAAGCTATGAAGATACTGGTACTCGGATTGGGAAACGACCTGTTAAGCGATGACAGTATAGGTTTGCTCGTAGCTCGAGAGCTATCCAAAGAATGCTCTAAAGCGGTCGACGTCATCGAGAGCGATCTCTGTGGTCTGGCACTTCTGGATTTGCTGGTTGGCTATGAGCGGGCGATCATTATCGATGCCATGCACACAGGGAAACATCGGCCGGGAACAGTTGTCGAACTGGCTCCTGACAGCTTCAGCAGAATCCCGAACCCTTCGCCCCACTACGCAGGCCTGCCGGAACTCACAGCGCTGGCCCAGCAGTTGAACCTGAAATTTCCAGCACAAATCAAGATCCTTGCCGTCGAAGCAGGCAACCTGCATACAGTCGGCGGTGATCTGAGTCGACCGGTGGTGAAAGCGCTGACTGAAGTCGTGCATCGTGTCAGGATGTGCCTGCAATCGTGGGAGAAAGATGCTGCCGATAACTGAATGTTTGCGAGAGTTTGTGATATGCATGAACTGAGTATCGCGAATAACATTATTGATATCGCACTGGAGGAGATTGCGAGACGAGGTCTGGATGTGATCGAGTCAATCGGCGTCAGGATCGGCGCTCTGACTTGCGTATGCCCTGAAGCACTATCGTTTGGTTTTGAAGCGGCGACCATTGATACGCCCCTTGCCCTCACAAAGCTCATTATCGAGCAGGTACCCATAAAGGGAAAGTGTAAATCGTGTAATAGCGAATTGGCAGTGAAGGAATTCGTGTTTCTATGCCCCTCTTGTGGTTCAAGGGATCTGGAGATAACACAGGGGGAGGAGCTGGAAATAGCATATATGCAGGTGAGATATGAAAGTGTTTCTTAGTTGGAGCATTTTTGCCCAAGTGCACGGTAATCTTGTCATATTGCAGGTGAATCATGAATGAGAAGATCTCTATTGAGAAGAAAATCCTTTCTGAGAACGATCGGTTGGCTGTCCTGATTCGAGAGGGGTTGAGCGAAAGGCAGATTGTATCGCTAAATCTTGTAAGTTCCCCTGGATCGGGGAAGACATCTCTACTAGAGAAAACCTTGGGAACGCTGAACGATGAGTTGCGAATAGCAGTATTCGCCGGAGATGTGCAGACCGAACACGACGCCGAACGCCTCAGACGGGCCGGGGGCAGAACTGTGAAACCGATCATTACCGGTGGCGCCTGTCACCTTGATGCCAGGATGGTCATCCAAGCGCTGGATCAGCTCGATCTGCGTAACATCGATCTGCTATTCATCGAGAATGTCGGAAACCTGGTTTGTCCCGCAAGCTATGACCTCGGAGAAGAGATGAAAGTCGTGCTGATCAGCACGACCGAAGGAGATGACAAACCATTAAAGTACCCGGCGATGTTCCGTCGTTCATCGGCACTGGTGATAAACAAGACTGATCTGTTGGGACTGTCCGATTTCGATGTGAGACAGGCAAGGGAGAACGCTCTCAGGATCAATGGGAATTTGAATACGTTTGAGATTTCTTGCAAAACCGATGAAGGACTGGAATTGTGGTACGACTGGCTGAGGAAATTGGTGGCACGGAAAAGGCAGACTGTGCCGAATGGCTGAGCATCTTCAAACGAGTGCTCGTATGGGCTGTGTCCTCTGAGCTAGCAGGCTGCGGCGATACAGTCGGACGAGCGATAGCTCGCGGTCGGAACTGGCGAAGTGGCAGGAACATGGATGTATCCATAGAACTTGCCTCGCATTTCCGGGAGCTTGCCGTCCGCGGCTGGTAATTGTGGGGAAGGGATAATAATCATGGCCGTATTCACATTCAAGGACGGGCAGTCTCAGGTAGGTATTGTAGATATATCAGATCTCGTGAGACATTTTGTGATTATCTTAGGTCACACCATGGAGGTATGTATGTCGAAGAAGGTCATGCGATCTGCGCCCATCTGGGATCGACGACGGAACAGAGAAGGGTTATGAAGAGGGTTGCACGAGGGGAGCTATTGTTAATTCTCCTAACTCTATCTGCTTTTTATTTAACTCGGAACCCCTTAGGGTGAATCCCTCGGGGTCTTCTTGTTTTTACCGTCTAATCAACAACTTACGCCGTCTCACACATTCCGTCTGATTCTCCGTTTCGAATACGAAAATGTTGAGTATTGACGCAACCGTGGGGGTTGCGCAGGGTAGCCTTAGATATCATCTCATGATTCTCCGATTCTCTATTTGACATGCCTCCTTATTTAACAGCCCGGTTGCACGACGGCACCCTGTCCGACATTCCGAACTCCTTTCCGGTATGTATCTGCTGGAAGCCGGATGTAATGAACCCGGCTCTAAGCGGATCACCAGACTGCGGAAGCGGCCGTGAGAACGGAGACC
>JAHJOQ010000149.1 GCA_018820315.1 Candidatus Zixiibacteriota bacterium
GAATATTTTCTTAACAAGAGCACCCTTCTCCATTGCCTTTGCTGCTACTGGTATCCCGATCTTTTTCCACCACTCTGCAACAAACACAGCTTCCTGGTTTAATGTTGGGTCCGCACCTGGGGTCAATGTAAGAAGCTCCATAGGCGCCATCTTTTCTCCGCTGGGGAGTATTAATCCCTTATAAGCATCAGCCTGGGGAGTGTGCCCCAAAATGGAGAAAAGCATTACAAATGCAAATACAAGTGTTAAGCATATACCCAGTTTTCTTGATCTCATCTTTTAACCTCCATAATTTTGTATTTTCATCTTTGACAAATACCTCAAACATTCATGTACCTACTTAACAAACCTTACCCAAAAAGTCACCTCCTTTCTCTCTATCCTAAGAATTTTCTGTTAGCTTTCTTAATATTCCTCATCCTATTTCAGTCTGGAAAAAGCGAGGTCCAGCATCTCTATGCCTTCCCCAATTCTATCCTCTGTGATTGCGATTATGTGCTCCGGTTTTGTTTCGCCTCATCCAGTTCGCATTCCGGAGTCGATTTTTGGGTCGCATATTATGCGTTTTGGGGCATGGGTTTCGTCGCAGGTATTACTTCAGAACTCCGTCGTAAGTGTATAAAGATTCAACATGTTATGACGGTCAAAACGACCAGAAACGTCTTGACATTCTCCAGCTTTGTGATATATTGGGCACGATGAGGGACTCCGTCACTGTGGCGGAAGTCCAGTTTGCTGTGCCGTTGTTGTCTTACTTTTTACTTACGTGTCAGGTGCTTGAAATCGGTTAGGAGTTTTTCAGGCTCTCGGGGGAGGGCCAAGCGATTTCGGCAGAAACACATGCTGCACTCGCCAAGTCTTATGGAATAGAAGCACTAGCTCATTAGCAAAATGTTCCTCAGGCTATCATCCTGCGGTAGTGGGCTGTATACAAGGAGAGCAAGAAATGCCAGTTCGTTTTTTCAAGATCATATTGATGGTGCTGTTCGTCGCACCTGGATTGATGCTGTCAGGCTCCTCAGCGCTGGCAGGTGCGGGTGATCAGGCTATCATCGATTCGCTCTTGTCGACGGTCGGCAGCGAATTATCTCTTCAGGAGATTTTCGACAGCCTCGGCTATGGCATCGATGTGGTTAACGACGAGTTGGGACTGACGGAGTTCTGTGCTCCATCTGAGGGCAATGTAGCTGTATTGATGGAGGAGCTCTCGACATCATTTGGCAGTGCATACGCCGGATGGTACAATTCCGCCGACTCCAATGACAAGGCGGTACTATTCGATCCCGCAAACAGCGCCAACGATTCGGTACAGTTCTCGATTGGTGGCGCTTCGAATGTAGGGATATATTTCATCCCGGGGATCAGCGGTGGCTACACTTGGTACATGAATCAGGCATTCAACAGGGATATGTACGACCATGCCAAGGTTTTCGCCACAAACCAGAATCCGAACGAATACCTGGTCTGTTTCGAGGATCTCAAGAACGGTGGGGACATGGATTTCAACGATCTGATCATGAAGGTCAGATTTGCGAATCAGCCGCCGACCGTGGTTCTGCCGGATGACATGGTTATTGCGGAATGTACTGAGCAGACGGTTTGTTTTGACATTACCGCGCAGGCTGGCAATTGCTCCGGCGATTCGGTCACTCTCGAGATGGTGCTAGGCTATGGCGACTTCGCTCCAGTTTCTGGCGCTGGTACTATAACCGCTACGCACTGCTTCTATGCTTCGAATCCTATTTATACTTATGTCTTTGTATTCAAGGCGACCGATGCTTCCGGGCTCGTCGGATATGATACATTGATTATTGACAACCAAACGAATTCTCCTCCGAACATCTTTGTTCCGGACGATTTCGATACTCTGATCTGCTCGAACGATGAGATCTGCTTCACCGTCCTGGCTAGCGATGTTGACGATGATATCATCGAATTCGAGATGCTCGAAGGCTATGGCAGCATCGATCCGCTCACTGGCGAAGTCTGCTTCTTGCCGGAGCTCGGAGATTCGGCTGAATACAAATTTATCATTCGTGCGATTGATGAGTGCTGTTTGCACAGGGAGGAACAGGGTGCAGATCCGGCCTGGCCATATTCCTGCCCGCGTGACACGGTTGTGATTACCGTAGTGAAGAAGCCGGCTCCGAGCATTGCGGTATCTGATGTAGACACATCTCTTTGCGAGCCCGCAACTGTTTGCCTGCCTGTCAGCATCGAGAACCCGGGAGGTGGACAGGTTACTATCGAGGTTTCGCCGCCTGCCAGCTACAACGAACTTAGTGGCGAGGTCTGCCTCTATGTAGATCAGAGCGGCGTTCACGAGATTATTATTACTGCCTCGGATGATATCTGCGGTGTCGGCGATGTCGATACTGCCACGATCACGGTTGATCTAAACGGTCTACCCGTGGTGACTCTGCCGGCGGATACATCATACATACTGTGCGAGCCTGAAGAATTCTGCTTCACTGCCACTGCGTTTGATCCTGACGGTGATCCGCTCACGTTTGGATTGGAATCGGGTCCGGGGCAGATCGATCCGGTGACAGGAGAAGTATGCTTTACTCCACCCGGCGCAGGTACTTACCAATGGGTGGTCTTTGTTACTGATTATTGCGTGGTGCCTGATTACGATACTATTTCGATAGAACTCGTTTTGAATCTGCCGCCAACGGTTGAAGTTCCCGATACATCTCTATTCCTCTGCGAGGAACTTACGGAAGTCTGTTTCTTTGCGACAGCATCTGATCCTGATCCGGGCGACGTGCCTGTGTTGTCGCTCGTCAGCGGGCCGGGAAGCCTTGATGCTCAGACGGGCGAGATATGTTTTACACCTTCTACCGAGGGAACCTATCAGTTTATCGTCAGAGCCATTGACCAGTGTGGCAAGAGCGACCTGGATACGGCAGACGTGCTGATCGGCCTGAACCGCGATCCGGCGATTGTCATGGCGCCGGTCGACACGATTTTCTGGTGTGAATTGGGCGATTCGGTTTGTTTTGTAATTGATGTTGATGATCCTGATGCAGGTCAGTCCTTGACCTTTGAACAGATATCCGGCGCCGATGGCAATCTGGATGCAGAGATCGGCAAGTTCTGTTTTCTGCCCGATGCTGCCGGGTCGTATACCTTCCAATTCGCAGTTACAGATGAATGCGGAGCTGCGGACACTGCGGGCACCGAAATCACTATTTCACTCAATGGTGTTCCCGTCGTGACGCTGCCTGGTAACTTCTCCGATTCGTTGTGTGCGCCGGGCGAGATCTGCTTCCCGGTCTCAATCTCTGACGATGGAGATGTTACTGTCGATGTGAGCCCGATTGGGACTTACGCTGATGGTGAGGTATGTTTTGTGGCTACAAAAGACACGACTTACTGCATCACTGTCCGCGCTACGGATACATGCGGAATTTATGATGAAGATGTGATCTGTATTAACGTGTCAGTTAACCAGTTTCCGACTCTGTCGCTTGGACCTGATCAAAGTGCGTATCTGTGTAGTGTCCCCGATAGTGTCTGCTTCGGCTACTCGGTATCCGACCCAGACGGCACCGATCCAGTAGTCAGCATAGTGTCCGGGAACGGCATTGTAAGAGACGGCGAGATATGCTTCGAGGCTGATTCTGTCGGCAGATACTACTTTATTGTGAGGGCCACCGACGAATGCGGAGAATTCGATGATGATGACATATTCATCACCGTCGATGCGAACAACCCGCCTGAGCTGGATGCGTCCGGTGATTCCGTCTATCTTCTCTGCGCGCCGGAGCAGATCTGTTTCGAGAACCCATATTCAGATATCGATTCACTTGACAATGTAACGTTCATTCTGGTTTCCGGGTCGGGAGTCGTTTTCCAGGAGAACGGCACTGTCTGCTTCACTCCTCCGGCCGCCGGCACATACCAGTTTGTAATCAGAGTCGAGGATGACTGTGGTACTTTTGATCAGGACACAGTGCTGATAACGGTTGATCTCGACAGCCCACCGGCTATCACCGGCGAGGATTTGAACATACATGTTCCATACTGCGGACCGGACGATACTCCGGGTGAGCTGTGCTTCATAGGAATCGAGGTGAGCGATCCTGATTTGAGCTATGTCCTCACAGTTAGCCGGACTTGCGGTCCCGGGAGTTTTGATCCGGCGACGTTGACAACCTGTTTCACGCCCGATCTGAATGACTCTACTTATGAATTTTGCTATCGGGTCGAGGACATCTGCGGTGCATATGATGACATTCACCTGTTTGTGAATGTGACTACCGAGAATGTCTGCGACACCGCTACGTGTCTTACGGTCTCGATCGAAGATATGGAACAGTGTGCATACAACAATTCGAACATCACGCTGAATGTCTACTCGGATGTTGCTACAGGCATTGGCGGATTCGACGTGCTCATGCAGTACGATGTTACCGGCTTTACATTCCTGAGCGCAAATCCGGGACCGGCTCTCAGCAACTGGGAGTATTTCACGTATCGCTATCTGGCGAACGGAGATTGCAGCGGCGGCCCGTGTCCCGATGGCCTCATTCGAATTGTCGCTATAGCCGATATCAACAACGGTGCAAGTCACCCGCCTGTATCAGCATTCTATCCCGATGGTTCTATAATCCAACTCGGATTTCATGTGACTGATGATGTGAACTTCGGCGGACTATTCTTCCCGGTCAAGTTCTTCTGGATGGACTGCGGTGACAATGGTTTCTCCTCGATCGGAGGGGATACGCTGTTTGTTGACAGACTGATCCTTGGACAGAATATCATCGTCTGGGACGAGTTCAACGAAGGTCTTTATCCCGAGTCAAATCGCATACGGAACACTGGCGCACCTGACAGCTGTCTGGATGGCGATAAGGAAGCCCCGTTGCGTTGCGTGACATTCCAGAATGGGGGGATTTGCATAATCAGCCCCGACTCGATCGATGCGCGCGGCGATATGAATCTCAACGAAGTCGCAAATGAAATCGCTGATGTAGTTCTATACACGAACTACTTCATCTGGGGTGCCGAAGTATTCACTATCAATCCTCCGGGGCAAATTGCTGCGAGTGACGTGAACGCCGACGGCCGTACGCTGACTGTTGGCGATCTGGTCTACATGGTCAGGATCATCACCGGTGATGCGCAGCCGATTCCGAAACTTGCGCCGTACGGCATGGGGGCTGATGTCGAAGTCAGGGCATCCTCTCACGCTACCGAGATCGCAACAGTGACGAGCGCAACGCTTGGCGCGGCGCATTTCGTGTTCGATTTCGATCCGGCCGAGGTCACACCCGGCGCGCCGATTCTCAGCAGTGAGGCGTCAGACCTTGATATCAGTTACTCGATCGTAGACGGTACAATGAAAGTGTTGATATATAGCCTTTCGACCAAGCATATTGAATCAGGCGAGAACTCGCTCTTCACGATTCCGCTTCAGGGCGACGGCACCCTTGAACTTGTGCATGCTGATTTGTCGGATTATGACGGCAATCAGCTTACGGTGTATCTGAAGACTCAGACTTCATTGCCGAGCAAGTTCACTCTGTCGCAGAATTTCCCGAACCCGTTCAACCCGGAAACTGAGTTCGAAATGTATCTACCTGCGCCGTCAGACTGGACAGTGCAGATTGTCAACGTACAGGGACAGATCGTCAGAACTATCGATGGTTCCGCCGCCGCCGGTATTGTCAGCGTCCGTTGGGACGGCACCAATGACGGCGGTGCGAAAGTAGCGTCGGGGATATACTTCTATCGAGCGACAGCGGGTGAATACTCCGAAACGAAAAAGATGGTTCTGCTGAAATAAGCCATAGTTTCACGCAATGAACCTACGCAAGGCCTTGAGAAATCGAGGCCTTTTTGTTATGCGTGGGGAAGGGCCGTATGGCCGCGATCTGTGATCGCGGTGGTTGGTGTGCCCTTCGAGAGTATTGTAGGTCAGGATCCCTGCCTGATCGAGCGAAGCGAAGAGCAGGTACGAACGAAAGTGAGCAGATCCTGACAAATTGCTTGACGGTCGGATCGAAGAAGTAGGCAGGATCACTCCGCTTCGCTCCGGATCGCTGCCCTACATTTTCAGGATTATGTCGCGGAAGGCCTGCCGAGGCTGTCCCAGAAGGCCCATGTGGAGTCCATTGAATATGGCAGGCGTAACACATGTCGTCCCCGCGAAGGGGCTTGTTGAAAAACTCCCGGAGCATTCAATCGTCGTCATCGCGAGGAGCGAAGCGACGTGGCGATCTCCAAGTCAATCAAGGCTATTGCGAAATGTGGAGATTGCCACGCTTCGCTCGCAATGATATCATTTAGGGTTTCTCAACATGCCAGGAAAACGGAATATAGATGGCTGCAAACGTCTGGGACAAGGTGAACACTTGCACATACAATACAAACTGGATACCGATTTCGGGCCTGTTGAAAAAGGCACGGACCGCGGAACGTCGTCATCGCGAGGAGCGAAGCGACGTGGCGATCTCTATGTAAATCAAGGCTATTGTGAAATGC
>JAHJOQ010000150.1 GCA_018820315.1 Candidatus Zixiibacteriota bacterium
CAGCTGAGTTATGCGTTGCCGGCCGTAGATAGTCCACCTCTCTGTTCACTTGCATCGTTGACAACGATCTATGGCATCGCCGAGCAAGGTAGGCTGGAACACGTTCCACCCTACGCGACTGGGGGCAGGATAGACAAGATGTCAAAACCGCAGGGGTTTTGACCTACGCGACTGATGCAACAATGCCTGCAAGATTTTACATGCAGGCATTTCTATTTGGTAGCCCTAGGGGGAATCGAACCCCCGTTTGATGGCTGAGAACCACCCGTCCTGGACCACTAGACGATAGGGCCGTATAATCTCTCACGTGGGGCAGCATCTACGCTCATACCCCGATTGAACTCCCCAATTTATCAAAAAACCTTGCTTTGGCAACGAAATTCTTGCCACGGAAGCGTCAGCAACATCATTTTCTGCGGGTCAGCCGATGGTGTACGTCTTGACCTCACGAGACTTGTACTGCACTGCAGACATATAGCCTACAACTGCATCCATATCGCCGGAAGTCTCACCGCTGTGAGCATACTTGATTACTTCAGATCTGTCCGCGCCCAATTTTCGCGCCGCTACCATTGCCGCCACTGTCGGTCCCACACCACATGCTTCGCAATCCCCGCGACTGATTGCGTGATATAGGCCGTCTGTATTGTAGCTCTCTACATTTGACAATACAACGCTGTCGAGTATAGCTGCCTCGCCGGCGGAATGATAGTGCGACAGATCAGACGACGCAACGATCAGAGCCTTGCGATCATGAAGCGTGCCGGATAGTATTTCGGCGAGCGCAATGCAGGTATCCTTCTCCTGATCGCCCATGACAATCGGGATCAGCTTGAAATCTCCGAGTACGATCTGGAGAAACGGCAACTGCACTTCAAGCGCATGCTCAGCGCGATCTACGGCACCGCCTGTGTGCCCCTTGGTAGAAAGGTATACTTTGGAAGGGTTGATGTTGGCCATTCTTATCGCGAGATCCAGATCAACATAAAGCTTGTCGAGAGGTGTGACGTAGGCCCCTCCATTGTATATCGATGCTCCCTGAAAGAGACTGCCATGTGACGGCGAAATGACCACTACAACATCAAATTTCATTCCCTCAAGTAACTTGAAACCTGCAGCCGCGACTCTGCCCGAATACATATACCCCGCGTGTGGTGAGACAATCGACTTGATCTCGCCGTCGATGTGCTTTTTCACACTCTCATAATAGTATTGAGTTATGCCTCTCATCAATTCCAGCGGATCAGCGGGATAGAAGCTCCCGGCATATTGCGGCCGGCGTTCATCATCGGGAAATACATTTTGCTTTTCCATGGAGGAAGTATAGTAGCGGAATCACCGAATTTCAAGCTATTTGTGGCGGCACGAGATCGGCTTGCACCGTGAGTTTCCCTGACGAACCTTCTTAGTGGCAAACCTGTTACTGCGGAGGCATATAGATCCAGAAGTTTTAACCATAGAAAAGGCGGAACCGCAATCGACCCCGCCACCATACCATTTCAGCGCATGCTTCTATAATAAGGCCAGTTTCTCCCTGGCCTTAATTCTGATGAGAGCGTAGTTGAAGTTATTGACTATGTTGTAGTTCGCAGCTTTGTCATAAAGCTCCCTCGCCTTCTCCCGGTCTCCGGACCCCTCGTAAGCGATTGCCATTCTGTAGAAATTGTACGGATTCTGCTGATCGGACTGCATAAACTCCTGAATGGCGGTCCTGAAATCTGCTTCCTCCAGAGCGATCATGCCCATCAACTGGTGCGCCTGCCGTACTTGCAGGGGATTGTGCGCAGCACCGGCTCGATTGGCATACTCCGTCGCGTTCACCTTAGCCTCTTCCAGGTTCCCATTCACAATATGAACTCTCGCCATACTGAACAAATAACCGAGCCTGGCCAGATCCTTAACCTCATCTGACAATGATGATTCTTCGATCAAAGCAAGAGCCTTATCGAAATTGGCTTTCGCATCGCCTGACTCTCCTGTCTCGATCTGCACAAATGCAATGATGCCGTTGTCGTTTGCCATCGCAGCAGTATCATTAATCGCTTCAGCAAGTTTCAGTTGCCTTCTCAGCTGCGCAAGCGCCAGATCAATCTCGCCGCTATCCACATAACATACTGCCATACTGGCGAGAGCTATTCGTCGTTGACCGTCATCCAGAGAAGCATCATACATCTTCTGAAGCCGCTTCAGCGCTGCTCTGTGATCTCCCATGTATGTGAGATTCGAGGCTATCCCCACATGGGAAAAAGCGAAGTCGGGATTGACTTTGAGTGCCTTCTTGTAGTTGGCAATGGACTCTTCAAACCTCCCCATCTTCATCAGTAACTCGGCGTAAGAATCATACGGGTTGGGGTCATCCGGAATAAGCTCGATATAGTTCTTAAACGCTTGCTCGGCATCATCGTATCGTCCAAGAAAGCGATATGCATATCCGAGCTGGTTGTACGATTGCGAGAAAGTCGGATTGATCTTGATGACCCGCTCGTACTCTATGATGGCAAGTTCATACATCTGCTGGCCGAAGTAGTGATTCGCCAGAAGATTGTGAGCCCGCTCGTCATTTGGATATATGTCGACCAACTGTCTGAACAGCTTTCGTTGTGTCGTCGGATCGCGATTGATGTCTCCCGCTTCCGACCCAAGGATCATCAGTTTCTCACCTTCTGATACGTTGTCGATAAGGGATAGCGCCTTGTTGAAACTCTCGAAGAAGCCCTTTGTCGATGGCTGAGCAAATGCTAATTGGAAATACGCCATCGCGAAATTCGGATCCTCATTTATAGCTTCCTGAAAATACCGTCTCGATTCCTGGCCTCGCAGTTTCTCAGCGAGGCTGCGGCCTCTCAGATAGTACTCCAGTGCTCTATCTGACTTTGTGGAAAGGGGGATTTTGCCCACTTCACCCGCAACTGCAGCTACTCCGGACAGAATGTACACGGAGCAGACCAATGCCGCCAGTATTGTTGTAGTCATCTTCTTCACTTGGAACCTCCTGCCTTCTTGTACACACGGCTTCCGTTTGGGATCGACTTTTACAACGCCGATCCTGTTCCACAAGCCGCATGTCTCTAACATTCTATACGGTTCTAAGAGGAAAATGGCAACAAAAGTTCCGGCCTAAATTAACCGATCATGCGCAAGTTTAACTGCCATACTGAATAACGTGCCTATTGACATTATCTCTCCAGTCAACGCGAGGAACGGAGCAACTTGGCAATCACGATTTTTCAGTGAGTATGCTCTATTGCTCTCAAATTGACATTGACAGAGGCCCGCGACAGTGCTATCGTTGACCAAGAGTCCAATCAAGGGAGGAACAATGAGACGTACTTTGGTAGCAGCGGTGCTGTTTATGCTCCTGCTGCAGAGCACAGTTTTCGGATTCGACGGGCTGCGCAAGGGGTTCGTTGTAGGTGGTGGATTGGGAGTAGCCGCTACTGCGAAGTGGTCTGTTGATGTTCCCACGAACGTGATTTCCAACATCCCGGGAGGTGCGACCGACGAATCCAATGTCGGAGTCGGCGGTCATTTCATAATCGGATACGCCTGGGATGAATACAACATGATAGTCTACGAAGGAAATGGATGCGCGTATACATCCGACGTGTTCAACTCTTCGGATGATCTCGACGGAAAGTCTGCCCAGACGTTCGGCGGTGCAGCGTGGTATCATTATTTCGGACCTCTCGGAAAATCCTTTTTCAGCGTTGTAGGCGTTGGCGCGTTTGCCTGGAAAGTGAAAGGGTACGAAATGAATGATCCCGGCATAGCTTACATTGTAGGTGGAGGCTACGAGTTCGCGAAGCATTTTCAGGCCGGCGTTTATCTCTCCGGAGGAAAGACAACTGACAAAATCAAATTGCCTGACGGACAGACAGAAAGCATCGACTTCGGACACATGCACGTCAACATTGTCGTGACGGCAGTGGCGTATTAGATCAATGCGTCTATCGCACCGGATTTCTCGCATAGTATATCAAGGGTTGAAACTGCAGTATAGTAGGTCATGATCCTTGCCTGCCGAGCATCGCGGAGGATGACAGTACCAGCGCTGGGGAAAGACGTCATACCGACGAAAGGGCATGTTGAAAAAGTCACGGACCGCGGAACGTCGTCATCGCGAGGAGTGAAGCGACGTGGCGATCTCTATGTCGCATCAAAGTGCACACAGGAGCTGTGCTCCTGTGAATATCGCATGGAAGAACGCAGAGGCACAGCCTCTGCCTGCACACTTAAGGCACACAGAGATTGCCACGCTTCGCTCGCAATGACATCATTTAGGGTTTTTCAACA
>JAHJOQ010000151.1 GCA_018820315.1 Candidatus Zixiibacteriota bacterium
AAAGGTGACCAGATTGATGTTATCGTTACCGATGGCTGTGCCGGGTTGATTAAGGCTGTCACGGCTCTCTATCCGCGTGTCAGGAGGCAGCTCTGCACGTTCCATAAGGCAAATGACCTTGGAGCTCATCTCAGGGATAGAAGACACAGGAATCAGATCATCAGGCATGCTCTCGCAGTATTCGAGGCTGCAAACCAGACCGAGGTCAGGAAGATGCTCAGAACGTTCATAGAAAGGTGGAAACCGAGCGAACCGAGAGCTGTCAGGAACTTCATCGCCGGGTTCGACTACTGCCTCACATTCCTCGACTTCCCTGTGACTATACGATCATCGATAAAAACCAATAACCCGATCGAAAGATATCTACAGGAGATCAGGCGTCGAATCATACCGATGAGGTCATTCAACAATGTCAAAAGTGCCGAAAGGATCATCTACGGAATCATTGCCGTAACTCTTAGACAATACTGTGATATGCCTATACAACAATCTACACAATATGCTTGACAGAATCTGACAATGAAGACTCAGAATAAGGGTTGACAGATAGGGTGGTTATTGTATCTTTTATGTATAGGCATAACGGGACAATATCGGTCCCGAGGTGCTGGTTCACCGTCAAGTCGAGAAAGGGGTTTTCACGTGTCTATCGCGGCGATGTTACTGAAGCGGTTTCTGATCGCATCCCTGATGTGTCTACTGTTTGTCGTTAATACCGCATCCGCCGAATTCCCTCTGGATCTCATAACCTATTTCAACAGCGACAGCACTGGTGGGCAACTCTGGAAAGGTGCTACTACATGCGGTGATCTGGATGGTGATGGTTTCAGTGAGATCGTGGTGGCCGAGAGCGGAGGTGACAGGAGACTTCACTTCTTCCATGGCGGCAATCCGCCCGACACATTTCCCGACAAGATCATAGGTAACTACGGTTGGCCACATGCCTGGATTACCGATATCAATGGTGACGGAAGAGCTGACTTGGCCGTGCGTGAACGATATCAGGATTCAATTGAGGTTGTGGACATTTGGTTCGGGACTAGTGACTTCTTCGAAAAAGCTGAACCAGACCTCAAACTGATCAATGCAACGGACACATTCACTTTCTTCGGTTTTTCGATATCAGCGGGTGACGTCAACAATGACTACCAGAACGACATCATAATATCCGCCATAAATGGAATGGTGTATCCTTATGATGGCAGGTTCTATATCTTTTATGGCGGTGATTTGCTGGACACTTTCGTTGATGACTGTATTGATTTCTTCGATCAGGGAAACGGTTACAACGACTTCTGGCTAGGCCTAACACCTGGCGACATTAACGGTGATGGATTGGCAGACTTCGTGTATTCCGGTCGAAAGAACAACTCTCCCTCATACATTGCCGTCCTCTTTGGCAGTGTTCCTCCGCACAGCACTCCCGACCACGTTTTCTGGACACCTTATACTGAAGACAACATGAATTTCGACAACTTTGGGGAATATCTCTATTCCGTCGGTGACATCAACAGGGATGGCTATGCGGACTTTGTCGTGACTGGGCAGGCGCTCTGGGCATGCCTTTATTTCGGAGGCGAGCAGTTTGACACGATTCCGTTCTATCTCGGAGATACCACTGATGCGAGTACTCGAGGTACAAGAGTTGCCAACATAGGAGATATCAATCACGACGGTTGGGATGACATCGGAATGGGATATCCCGCGCTAAACGGTTCCTCAGGGATAGTCAATATCATCTATGGCTACGAGACCATGGATGGCCAGGTTGATCTGGTGTTACCGGAGTCTGAGGCTTGGCCTTATGTCGGACGTGAATATGGTTATTCTATCGGCCCGGCAGGAGATTTCAATGGTGACGGTATAGATGATCTTGTTGTCACTGCCGCGGATGACTTCAATCTTGATTTCTCCGAAGGGATCGTGTACGTATATGCAGGTGATCCTAACCTCCCGACCGACGCTGATTACGATGACGGTGATGATATCCTGCCAACGGAGTATGATGTTCTTGAACAGAACTATCCTAACCCATTCAACGGCGAGACGACGATTGAGTATGCGTTCCCTGGCCAGCGTCAAAGACGTGTGGAGCTAATTGTATACAGTATTCTCGGCGAACGGATTCGAACGTTGAAAGACTGCACAGAACGCAGTGGAAAACACACAGTAACATGGGACGGGAGGGACGATTCGGGAAAGTCGGTTCCCTCAGGTATTTACTTTTATGTCCTGAAGTCAGGAGAAGAGACCAGCGGCAGAAAAATGTTGTATCTGAAATAGCTGAAGAACGACTACCGGTCAGCGGTCAACGTTTCGAGGCGTTATCTTTGCTATAAGCTTAGTTCCGGTCATAATTGCGTTAAAGATAAGGGTATGTATACTGTCCCGAGTAGAACTCGGAAAGGAGGATTCTATGAAAAGGACTTGGCTAGTTCTCCTAATTTGCTTACCGACGCTAGCCTTGCAAGCAGTCGGAGACGAATTTCCGGTAGTTGGATACTACCATATTGCAGACAGCAACTCTTCTGGTGACTTGATAGCCAGATACGATTCTCTCATATCATCAATCGGCATTACTCATTGGGTGGGCAAGTACTCTCCTCAGAAAATGAGCGAAATGCTGGACAGTTCCAGATCACACGGGTTGGACGTAATAGTGTGGGCTGAAATACCGGTCCCGGTTCCGCCAGAAGAACCATTCCCAGTCGACACCAGTATCGAAGACCTCTGTTTCTTCGGTACATATCTCCCAATGGACATCTACCATACCGACATTAAAGAGGGGTACTATTTCAATATTACAGGTGTCGGCGAGGAGTTCAACGATCCGGAGCTGGATTACAAGTCGGTACACTGGTGCCAGTCAGGATCTGACACCGCGGGGTTCATATTCACAGATGGGCCATCGTGGGAGAGTATTGACAATCATAGTGCATTCGGTCAAATGAGCCTTCATCATGGCTGGGACGATACATTGACAGCGCGATTCAGCATGAAGATAACAGGAAGCCCGGACAGCTCTGATCAAGTCTGCAAGCTGATGGCGTTCTGGCGAACACGACCCTACTGGGAGCCAGACGGAGAAAGATACGATACGCTTGATGAGAAGGTTATTTTGGTGTCGGACTTTAGCTCGATTGGTGAGTACGTTGACATTGACTTCCCTTTCAATAACACTTTGTTCACTAGCAGAACATCTCACTATCTGGAGCTGGCAGTTTATTGGTATGGTGATATTGACGTGTATGTTGAAAAGGTGGATGTGTTTCTCGAAAACGGTAGATTTTTCTGGAACCTCAGTGACCAGGATATTGACGGTAGCCTGACCGACTATTTCAATGCTCTCGGGAATTATAGCAACGTAAAAGCCTACAATCTGGCAGATGAGGCTGCGGGATCACAATATCCTCTCATCAAGCGAGCAAACACCCGCGTGAAACATGTGACAACAGATTCTGTGCCTGTTATGAGCAATACCCTTCCAGCTTCTGGAGTTAGGATGAACACCGACGTTCTTTGTAGTTACGTGGATGTGGGTTACTTTCAGATGGACTACTACATGTGGACGTGTGGTCTTTGCGATAGTACTGAATTCCACGAGGAATGTGCATCAAATGGAAGTACATGGGATCTTCAGTATCGCCTCAGCAAGGTATTCAGCAACATAGATATCGTTAGAAACAAGACCAGTCAGTTCGAAAAGGAATTCTGGCTGATGTTTTCCTCCGGTAAGAGATGGAGCGGCCAGAAGCAAGGTACTTGCTCCGTGGGTGGTGAAGTTGACACCTTCTATTATTACTACATCGCCCAAGGTGACCAGACACATGCAGACCAAAAAGTACAGGTCTATATGTCGCTGGCTCACGGAGTTAATGGCTTAGGGTATTGGACAATTATGCCGGGCTATTGGGACGATAGTCAATGCTATGACGCGGCTGCCTATACTTTGAATGAGCCGGCTCAATGGGAATTTAACAATGAACCATCGAGATACGACTGCCCAGAGTCGGGTTATGGAGACAATCCCTATACCACTTGCCCACCAGAAGACACCTGCTACTTTATCAC
>JAHJOQ010000152.1 GCA_018820315.1 Candidatus Zixiibacteriota bacterium
GTCTCTATGAGACCACCACGTCAGGCAGCAGCCCGCTGATTCTGAACGGCGTCCACCTGGAGCCCGGAACGTACTACATAATGATCGACACATGGCCGTCACCGGATTGTATCCCGACATTCGACCTCACGATCACCGCAGCCGCGGGGCCGACACCTGGCGACGACTGCACCGGTCCGGTTGAAGTCAAGATCCCGACTGACCTGCCGTATGCCGACATCGCCAACTACACTTGTGGCAGAGGCGAGTTTGCTGATGCAACCTGTCTCGGTTACTACGATGGTGGCGACGACATCTTCTACGAAGTGCAAGTTACCGTCGCGACAGTGGTGACAATCACGATGGATCCGAAGGGCACGACCTACACAGGCATTGCTATCGATGATGCCTGCCCGCCGGATCTGGACTGTATTGCTCTCGTGACTGGTTCCAGCGGAACTACTCTGAAAGTGATTGAAGACCTGTTGCTTGATCCGGGTACCTACTACATCATGATCGACACCTGGCCGAGCCCGCAGTGTATTGCGGACTTCGACCTCTTCATCGAAGGTGGTATGGATCCGGGTGAGTTGACCTACACACCGGCATCGTTCGATTTCGGTACGGTCAACGCAGGCGACAATGGTTCAGGCACACTGACGCTTGACAACATTGGCGAGATGGACCTTAACTGGGACGCCTCCGTAGTATATCATGCTCCGAGTGCTCCGGAAATCGAAGGTGCGTACATTTCCGCCGGTGGCGATTACTCGCCAGGCGCGACAATGGACGTCGTCTTCACACTTCAGAATGCCAGTTCTGATGCTGAGTGGCTCGATGAAGCTACCATTACATTCCCACCGGGAGTGTTCGTTAACTCAGCGACAAACTTTGTCGTTGTGACTAACGCGACGCACTACTTGCAGTGGGATGGCACTGTTGGTGACAATCAGACCACAGTCTGGTTCGATCACAACGGTGGCTATGGTAACATCTATTCGACCGAAACGGCCGAAGCCACAATCAACATCACTTTTGATGCAGGTCTTGCAGGCCCGATCACCATGCCGTACACTATTTCCGGCGACGATTGGGGCGGAGACCCGCACGATGTTTCTGGTGTGCTGGTTATGAATCAGGTCGATCCGGCAGCGGGTTGGCTGTCTGTGTCCCCGACTTCCGGTACTATTCCTGGCACTGGCTTAGCGCCTCAGGATGTTACCGTGGGCTGGGATGCAACTGGCCTGTACAACGAGACTTATGAAGCCGACATCGTCATTTCACATGATGGCGTCAACAAGGGTTCTGCTGTCGTTCCGGTCACTATGACCGTAACCGGCGGCGACCTGAAGGCTGCTATGGGTCCGGACCCGATGTACATCTACTATCAGTTTGCTTACACTCCGTACGTCGGTTCGATATTCGTGGGTAACTTTAATCCTGGCTACTCTGCCGCCAATGTCGCGTCTGTCGACATTAACGGCGTAGCCGGTACTTTCGTCCAGACTCATCCGAGTATGGCTGGCTTCTCAGGCGACGTGGCCGAGTTCTCATTCCCGGTTGCCGACTTCCTGGAAGGCCTCGGTGCTCCGCTTGACCTGGTGACAGTACCGTTCTCGATCACCGGTACATTCGACGATGCCGCGGCCTTCAGTGGCGGTGGCCATGTCGACGTGTACGGTAAGAGCTCTATCAGTGGTGGCAAGAACTGGATCGTTCCTCAGGATGAAGTTGTCCTGCACGGCGACGTTGATGTGTCAGGTTATCTTGACATCGACGATGTCACATTCCTGATTTCGGTTATTTTCCAGGGTGGTATCATGCCTGGACCGATGACCATCGGGGATTGCGACTGCTCGCACGACACCGATATTGATGACGTGGTCTACATGATTGCGTACATCTTCATTGGTGGACCTGCACCGTGTGAATACTGATAATATCTTTTATTAGATAGATCAGTGGAGCCTGCGTTAATGCGCAGGCTCCTTTTTTTTGTAAGAATTTGACAGTGATCCGTGATTATCTTCGTCGAGCTTCTGCGCTACTAATCCAGGAATATGTCTATCATCCAGGCGACATTTGTCCATGGCGAATTATGATATCTTCCGCCGATATTAGGACAGCAAGTCTACTTTTTACTTGACAAACACATCCACTGTTGGCTAATTCATGTAACACACTTTGGACTGTACTAATCAGGAGGTGTTATGAAGATAGTTCTGCTATCCATTGCACTCGTCATGATGATATCAGGTATGGTGCTGGGTATGATGTCGCGGAAACACAAGTCAGAACTGGTTCGATCAATTCCCTGGTACAACTTCAAGTTCTGGTGCAATCCCTGGAGGCTGCCGGACATCTATACCGAGAAGGGTGTCAGGATGCACAGCTTGTCGCTGAGTCTGATCATGTCGGGAGTTGCTTTGGTCGTGGCAGTCAAGGGGTTGCCGTCACTATTCTGAGAGTAATACGCTGCTGCGACATCTAGCGTTCGGTACTCGGGCAGGACACCCGTATCCTGCCGGAGTCGCCCGGTTACAATCCCGAAGGGCCGTCAGAAGGGAATCCTGACGGCGCAAGAAAGACCCTTAAGTCCTTGAACAATTGCATCTTCTCCGCTCGAATACATGCTTGACAACATTGAGAAAAGCAGTATACTATATGTTGATATATACTTCATGGGCTTGATTACAATACGCTGTTAATAGAAAGGTAGGGATTTGTGAAGTTCTTATCGACAATTGTCGTTTTACTCGCAGCTCTTCTGATAATTGCGATGCCGCTGTCAGCACAGGATACCGGAATCAAGGATACACTGCGCTTCGTCCCATCATCCGGCACGTGGACAATTGACACCGATGCCGATACTCTCTTCACGCTGGCTCTTTGGGGATGGTCCGATCAGAATATCAAAGCCACGTCTCTGCCATTCGTGATGGCCACCAGCACCGGAGGGGGAACCGGGCATGATGACTCTCTAATTGTGCTCAAGGACTGGGTTCTGTCGATTGCCCCGAATATCCCGGTTTTTTCATTCAGCCATATTGACGGCACGAGTTTTCCTGCCGCACTCCACAATAATTACAATGGCGCACTGATTGGAATGGTGAATCTCTTCACCCCGCTCTTTCCACCTAATACGCTTACCAAGCTTGGGGATTTGACTGTGACGATGCTTGATCCTGAAAACGCGTCGTGTGAGTTTGACATTGTTATCGACTCGATGTTCTTCCCGCCCGCCGGGACATTCAAGTATTCACCTGACGTGGGCAGCGGATATCCTCCACAGTTCGTGGGCACGACTATTCACGTCGTGAACAATCTGTGCCAGGTGCCGACTAATCCGACGATAGGCGTCGACCCCGCATCGTTTGATTTCGAAGCGGTCGAAGGCGGGTCGAATCCACTCATGCAGGTTCTCAATGTCAGTAATATCGGAGACGGGACTCTCAACTGGTCGGTGCCGAACGCCGAAAGCTGGCTGTCTCTGAATCCGACATCCGGAGTGGATACTGATTCGACTATGCTGTCTGTAGACATTACAGGTTTATCGGCCGCGACTTATGAAGATACCGTCACGGTCAGCGATCCTTCGGCAACAAATAATCCGGTAAAAGTGCCGGTTATGCTGACAGTACTCGAGCCTCCTCCGGTGATTGTACTCGATCCAACATCATTCTCCTTCGAGGGAGTGCTTGGAGAAACCGTCGTTGACGTTGACAGCCTCTTCATCACGAATGGTGGTGGAAGGACGCTGAACTGGACAACATCGGATGATGTCGACTGGCTCACGCTAGCCCCGACTTCTGGTTCGGGTGACGGCATTGTTGAATTCGTGGTCGATATATCGTCACTCGATTCGGCCGGAACATACCTTGCGACAGTAACGGTATCCGATCCTGAGGCCACGAACAATCCGCAGACAGCTGCAGTGACATTGAATGTTGCTGAAGTTTCGTCAGATCTGGCGGCAGTCTTCGATCCCGATCCGGCATACATCTATTACAAATTTGCTATCGACTCAATCATGGCGACTGTTTTCATCGGCAACTTCTCGGAACATGTTCCGGAGGATGTTGTCGGGACCAGCATTTTGGTGAATGGCACGGTTGAAGCGCGGTCAACGATTATAACCACTCATCCAGACTTCGTCGATCCGGTGCTTGCCGTGACAATTGCAATCGGAACTTTCCTCGATACTTACGGACCGGTGCTCGATACCGCGGCAAGTGAATTCACTGTCGAAGGTATCTATGATGATAGTATTCCGTTCAGTACTATTGGCACGCTTGACATAATTGGCCATTATTCGAGAAATCCGAAGCAGTACATTGTCCCAGATAATTTCACTGCCTTGCCGGGCGATATAGATCAGTCAGGCGGCATCGACATTGATGATATAATCATGACTGTCGGATATGTTTTCCTCGGAAGACCGCTGCCGGGATCGATAGTAAAGGCAGACTACGACTGCTCGCACTCTGTTGATATCGACGATATTATACACCTTGCCGAGTATGTATTTCTCGGCGGGGAGTTGCCGTGTGTGTCGTAGTCGGACAATAGTCTGATTCCGATATCATGAGCCTGCGTAACCGCAGGCTCATTTTGTTTGGTATATGGGTCGCATCGCAGCATCGACAAAAGCGGGCGCGATAACAACTTGACATACTCGCCTATGTTCGTTATAACTTAATGTATACATCCATTTCTGACCATTTATGATCGCATATCGAAAGGAAGGATATCATGAAATCCTCCGCAATACTTGCCGTAATGATTCTCGTCTTTCTTGGAGGTGTATCTCCGGCTACCGGACAGGATACCGGCATCCCCGACTCTGCACGGTTTGAGCCGAATCCAGCCACGTGGACGATAAACTCCGATGCCGATTCGGTATTCTCAATCGAGCTCTGGGGATTCAGTGACCAGAACATAGGTGCTTTGTCACTTGGTTTCGAGTTGCTTATCGATGGCGGGAGTGGAATCAGTCTTTATGACTCGCTAATTGTGGTTGATACATTCATTTTCGATGCAGCATTAGAGTGGGATATCTTCGGCTATGCTAGATCGTGTCTGCAGCCGGAATACGGATCGCAGCACCTGGGCTTCAATGGTTTTCTGATGGGCGGGCTGGGATTTTATGGTTACATGCTGCAGCCCTCCATGCCAACCAAGCTCGGTGATCTGTATGTGAAAGTAATAAATGCATATGATCTTCTGGAGTCGTTTGAGATTGTTGTCGACTCGGCGTTCTATCCGCCGGCAGGTTCCTTCAAATTCTCGCCCGGCAGGCGGACATTCTTGGTCGGCTATGCTCCGCAATTCGCATCAGAGACGATCATCGTTGAGAATAATCTCGGAATACCAGTGATTCCGGAGATTAATCTGACACCTGATGTATTCGAATTTACTGCCGAACCTGATGGCGTTGATCCGTTTCCTCAGATGATGCAGATCAGTAACTCCGGCAACGGAACGCTCCAATGGACGGCGTCTGACGATGCTGATTGGCTGACGTTATTCCCATCAGACGGTGTCGGTGACAGCCCCTGCACGCTAGCTGTTGACATAACCGGCCTCCCAGTGGGTCAATACACTGCGACGGTGATGGTCTCAGATCCCGAAGCAGCCAATAGCCCGCAATATGCAACGGTGACTCTGAACATGGTGGATGTGCCGGCAATCATTGCACTCGATCCCACGAGCTTCCTGTTTGAAGCAATAGAGGGGGGTGAGAACCCTATCGGGCAGATTCTATCGATTTACAACGGCGCGAAGGGAGAATTGAACTGGTTGGCATCCGATGATGCTGATTGGCTTGCGCTAAGTCCTGAGTCGGGAGTCGGCAACGGTACCTGCACGCTGTTTGTCGACATCTTTGGGCTTGCAGATGGAGACTACAGCGCGACTGTGACAATCTCTGATCCGGAGGCACCGAACAGCCCGCAGACAGCCGGTGTAGCCTTGCATGTTCAGGACAATTTGCCTCTTATCATGCTCACTCCGTCATCATTCCAGTTTTATATATCTTCAGGCAGCCTGGATCCGCCTCCGCAGGAAATGTCGATCCTTAACGGTTGGATGGGCGAACTGAATTGGTCGGTATCGGATGATGCAGACTGGCTCACGCTTGATCCTGTTTCCGGAATCGGTGATGGCATTTCCACGCTATCGGTTGCAACCAGCGGTCTTCCAGACGGAGTTTACAATGCCACCGTAACTGTCACTGACCCGGGAGCATCGAACAGTCCACAGACTGCACCTGTCTTACTGATTGTGGAACCACAACCGGGAGAACCGGGGGATGATTGCTCGGAGCCTATCCTGGTTTCTCTGCCTGCCGATCTCTACGATCATTACTTGAACACTACATGCGGCAGGTTGAACTACTATGATGAAACTTGTCTCGGATCATACGATGGCGGTGAAGACATCATCTATGAAATCACCGTTGACTATCCGATTATGGTAGACTTCAACCTCGATCCCAACGGCACTCCTTGGAGTGGCATGCTGCTGGATGACGCATGTCCGCCCGATCCGGTGAACTGCCTGGCGATGACGACCAACAGTTCCGGTTCTCCAATGTTCATGGATGCTCAGTTTCTCGACGCTGGCGTATACTATGTTATGATCGATACATGGCCTGCGCCCGATTGCATACCGAGCTTTGACTTTTGCATCACTGAGATAGCTCCGCCTGGCTGGGGATTCGACTGCGATGCACCTATAGAGGTTCTGCTACCGGATGATCTGCCGTATGTCGATCCGAATCAGACGACTTGTGGGATGACCAATGCTTATAGCAGTACGTGTCTCGGGTATTACGATGGTGGCGAGGATGTTCTGTATGAGTTGCAGGTTTCGATACCATCCACCGTTCTGGTCTCGCTGGATCCCAAAGGTACTAACTATACTGGTTTTGTGCTGGATGATAACTGTCCTCCAGATCCGGCCGACTGCATAGCGTTTGCAACTGCCGGAAGCAGTGGTAGTCCGTATGAGATTCCACCGGTATTTCTCAGCACAGGAACATACTATATCATGGTTGACACTTGGCCAAGCCCCAACTGTATCCCTGACTTCGACCTGTATCTGGATGTTCCTATTCCGCCGGGTAACCTGACAGTAGATCCATCAGAGTTTGATTTTGGCACCGTTGATGAAGGTGAGAATGGTTCTGATGTGCTGACTTTGGGCAATGAAGGCGGTTCTTCAATTGAGTACTCTGTATCTGTGGAGTATGGTCCGACGGTTCCGCCCGAAATCGACGGCGCATATGTGATGACTAACGACAAGTACTTACCCGGGACAACGATGGATGTTGAATTCGTACTCGCCAACGACAGCCAGGATGCGGAATGGCTCGATGAGGTCACCATTACATTTCCGGCGGGAGTGATAGTGAACTCTTCGACCGACTTCGTCGTGCAGGAAGCTCCGGGTCACTATCTGCAGTATGACGGCTCGACTGGAGAAGAGGTCACCGTTACATGGTTTGACTACAATGGCGGATACGGCAACATCTATGCTACCGAAGTCGCGGTAGCTACGATGAATCTCACCTTCGCCGATTCGCTTGATGGCGATGTCTCTTTCGACTTCACGATATCTGGCGACGACTATGGCGGTGATCCGCATGATGTTGCTGGGTCTTTTGTAATCAGCCAGGCTGATCCGAGTGAGAGCTGGCTCACCCTGACTCCACCATCCGGAACGGTGATGCCGGGCGAAACCACCCCACTTGCAGTGGCATGGCATACTTCCGGCCTGTACAACGGTACACACGAGGCAGACATTGTAATATCACACAGTGGTATGAGCTCGATAGAAATCGTGCCGGTTCAGATCACTATCATCAATGGACCCGCCAAGGCGGAATTCGCCAATGCTGTGTACTATATGTATTACATGTTTGCTTATGATCCCATGTATGCTTCTGCGTACGTCGGCAACTTCAGCCCTCCGTATACTGCTAACGATGTGGCATTGTTGACAGTGAATGGCGAACTTGCCGAAATCGTTGGAGTACTGTCCGACTACCCGGGATTTGATGGAGAAGTACTAGAGGTCTCCGTGGCGCTGACTCCATTCCTGGAGCCGTATGGAGCTCCTGTCGATACATCGCGGCATCTATTCTCTGCGGACGGTGTGTACGGAGACGCTTTTGCCTTTGAAGGCGCTGGCAGTGTCAATCTGATCGGCAAGTACTCCGGGGACACGAGGCAGTGGATTCTCCCGGACGATGAAGTCGTTCTGCACGGTGATGCCGATGCTTCCGGATATCTGGATATAGACGACGCAGTGAAGGTGATCGAGTTGATATTTACTGGCGGGATTATTCCCGGTCCGATGATGATAGCCGATTGCGATTGCTCAGACTCCGTCGACATTGACGATGTCGTATATCTGATTGCGTATATCTTTTTGCACGGTCCATATCCTTGCCATTAGCGATTATTCGCGCATGACGATTCGAATTGATCGATAAGAAGACGCCGGAGGATTGCTCCGGCGTTTCATGTTCTCACCTATCAAGTGTGCGCGGTGACTGTTCCGCTGTTGACAGTGATGACCGTTGCTCACACCTTCCTGAAATCGATTATCTCACCCGCAAGCGCCGCTGCCGCGACTGTCGCCGGAGACGCGAGGTAGACGTACGCCTTCTTCGATCCCATACGCCCCTTGAAATTGCGGTTCGCAGTCGAAATGACAACTTCATCGGGAGCAGGTACGCCCATATGCGCGCCGAGGCAGGGGCCGCAATTCGAATTAGTGATATACGCACCGGATTCCATGAGTGTCTCGACCGTGCCGTCTTTCACTGCATCCAGATACACCTGTTGCGACGCTGGCGTCACCTGGAAACGAACGCCTTTCGCGATTTTCTTACCCTTGACCATCGCCGCCGCTACGTGAAGATCTTCGAGCCGCGCGTTACAGCACGTTCCAAGGAATGCCATGTTGATCTTCGTGCCCGCGACTTCACTTACAGGTTTGACATTGTCAACCGTGTGCGGGCATGCCACCTGCGGTTCGAGTTTATTAAGATCGAAATGCAATTCCTGCTCGTATTCGGCGTCGGCGTCGGGTAAGACATTCTCGTATTCACGTCTTGCGCGACCTTTGAGATAGTCCGCTGTCTTCTGATCTGGCGGGATGATACCGGCCTTGGCTCCCATCTCGACCGACATATTCGAGAATACCATGCGTGAGTCGAACGACATATCTTTGATAGTCTCTCCGTGGAACTCGACGCATTTGTACAGCGCGCCGTCAGCACCGATCGTGCCGATGATGTGAAGGGTCAGGTCTTTTGTTGTGATACCCTCCTGAAGGCTACCGTCGAAAGTCATTTTGATTGTCTCCGGGCAGCGCAGCCACAACTGACCGGTGGCCATCACAACCGCCATCTCCGATCTGCCGATTCCGGCACCGAATGCACCGAGGCATCCGTAGTGTGTAGTGTGCGAGTCCGATCCCACCACCACGCTTCCGGGCGTTATGAATCCCTCCTCAATTAACACCTGATGGCAAATGCCACGATTGACATCGAAGAAGTTCTTGATTCCCTGCTTCTCCACAAACTCGCGAACGGTCCTGTGATTCTCTGCATATTTTTCGGTCGCGGGGGGGGAGCAGTGATCGAGCACGATCACATGGATGTCTGGCCGGGCGACTTCGTCGACGCCTATTTTGTAGAACGTGTTCGAGATGTCCGCGGTATTGTCGTGAGACATGGCAATGTCGGGTGCAATCTCCACGATTTCTCCCGGTACAACCTTGCGTCCCGACTTATTAGAAAATATCTTCTCTGCTATAGTCTGACCCATTGCTTTCTCCTTTGCTGGCTGCAATATATATGAGAACTGCCCGAGTGTCAATTTCGTTGCATGCATCTTTCGGTGTGTAGACTATTTATCGGGGAATTCGAAAATCGTGTCAGCCGGGGCTTTGAAATCAGGGCTACTTGTGCTACATTGTCTGGCGATATTGATCGGAGTACTATGTTGAGAACATCGATTTTCATTCTGTTTGCGTTCATGCTATCTGTTCTGGCGGGTACATCGGGGATAGCTGCCGATGAAATTGACCGGCTCTATTATGAGATGGACTATGACAGTGTAATCGCACTCCTTGAAGAGAAACCGACCGATAGCCTGGTTCTTAACGATAGACTTGTTCTTCTGGAGAGCCGGGCTCGTTCCGGACATGGCCACCAAGCTCTTGCTCAAATAGATGGCATCGTAGATCTTTTCCCACGTAATGACACAATCTACACTGCTGCAGCGATAGTATATCATTCCGTCGGGCGCTTTACAAAGGCGCAAGAATTCATCAAATGGGCGCTCAGGATGAATCCGGACAACTTCAAAGCTCTCCACGAGCATGCGATGCTGTCACTCCATACCGGCGATTGCGAGGATGCGGACAGCTGTCTCTCGGAGGCAATCGCCAGGCGCCCGGATCTTGAATCGACGACCTTCTGCACATGGACCGCATCTGAGATATACAGAGCCTGTCTTTTTGCTGAGTCATCGAGTATTATCTACAAAGACCGGGCGGAGCGATTCGACAGTCTTGGTGATAGGGCAGAAGCCGGAAACTGTCGCAAGACATCGGAGATGCACAGCCAGTTGATAGGGCGCGATATGTTTAGCATAGAAACCGATTCTGACAAAGTCGTCCTGCCCCTTGTCGATTTCGAAGAGGGGTCATCACACAAATGCCTGGTGCTGACAATCGATGGCAAGGATTACCTCGTGTTGCTCGATACCGGCAACGCGGCTGCCTGGACTATTCACAGCAATGATCTACGGAGGAAGCTGATCTCTCTGTCGGGTGGCTTCACATCATCGAGGACAGGCCTTGACAATCGCGGCACGGCGAGTCAGAATATCGTAACCGACAGCATCGTGATCGGCAATGTCAAGTTTCGAAATCTTGTCGGACTCTTTTTCAGGAAGCCTTCAGAGCACTACTATGACGCGAATCTCAATCCTTTCTGGATTCGTGACCATGTCGTAACGATAGACTTAGCCAGGAATGAGCTCATTTTGAGATCCAAGGAGAGGTTCGAATCGGATATGGCGACTGTGCCGAGATCGTCGATCACACGACTCCCATGTTATGGCTACGACCGCCCGTATGTGCCGGTTATGATTAACAGCAGTGCTGTAGGCATGGCGCTCATCGAGACCGGTGCCCAGGACATCAGCCTGAGGCGTGAATTTGCCGACTTCATGGGGCTGCAATATTCGGAGAGGATTATTACCGACACTGACGGCAAAGAACACATTGTCGGAACGGCAGAAGTTCAGGCTCAGGTCGGGGAGTTTTCGTTTTATCGACCCTCGGCGTGGATCTGGCCAATGAGATTCCACAACAAGATTACCGGTGTTTATGATCATATCATGATCGGACCGCTCGCTCTTGAAGGTCAGTTCGTGCTCTCGTTTGATCCATTTGCCCGGACGGCGATTCTTCAGAAATATACCGAGTGATTTGGATGCGTCAGTTTTTGCTTGATCTATCGCAACGCAGCTTTGATATTTCGACTCAACACTTGAGAGCGACAGTATGAGCATCTTCGATAGCCCCGCAAAGAAATCCGCGCTTCTGGTTTTCACTCTGACATCGCTTCTGACGCCATTTATGGCGGCATCGATTAACATCGCCCTTCCGCAGATTGGTGAGTATTTCGCTATAGATGCTGTCCTGCTGAGCTGGGTGGCAACGTCATTCCTGCTTACCGCAGCGATGTTCCTGGTTCCGTTTGGGAGAATGGCGGACATTTACGGTCGCAAGAAAATATTCACTATTGGTATCTTGGCGTACACGCTTTTTTCGCTGGCGTGCGGGTTATCGACCTCTGTCACAATGCTGATTGTGTTCCGAGTCCTGCAGGGAATTGGCAGCGCGATGATCTTCGGAACCGGTATAGCAATCCTGACATCTGTCTTTCCGGCGGACGAGAGAGGGCAGGTGCTCGGCATAAACGTAGCAGCAGTCTATTTCGGCTTATCCGCAGGGCCGTTTTTCGGGGGACTGCTGACCGAACACCTCGGTTGGCGGAGTGTATTCTATGTGAACGTACCCGTCGGGATTCTGATTGTCCTGATAGTTCTCTGGCGGTTGAGAGGTGAGTGGGCGGAGGCGAAAGGAGAGAGGTTCGACCTTTTCGGATCGTTCATCTACTGCATCTCTCTTGTTCTCATCATGTACGGCTTCTCATTGCTGCCAAATCTTCCCGGTTTCTGGTTCATTGCCGCTGGAATCGCGGCTGTGCTCCTGTTTGTGTGGTGGGAGCTGCGTGTCGAAAGTCCTGTATTCAATATGAATCTGTTCAGAAAGAACAGCGTATTCGCTCTTTCAAATCTTGCGGCACTCGTGAACTACGCCGCAACATACGCGGTCACGTTCCTGCTCAGTCTATATCTTCAATATATCAAGGGCTTCGGAGCTGAGAGCGCTGGAATCATACTGGTTTCGCGACCGATTGTGATGGCTGTGACATCTGTGTTTGCCGGGCGGCTTTCTGACAGGATCGAGCCGAGAGTGGTGGCGTCGATTGGCATGGCGCTCGTCACGGTCGGCCTTGTGTTGCTAATCCCAATCGGCAGTTCAACTTCGCTTGGGTTTATCATCACCGCCCTAATGATACTCGGTCTCGGGTTCGGGCTTTTTTCGTCACCGAATATGAACGCAATTATGGGTTCAGTCGAACGCAAGTACTACGGCGTGGCATCGGGGACTGCCGGCACGATGCGCCTTCTGGGACAGATGTTCTCGATGGGCATTGCGACGTTACTGTTTGCGGTGTATATCGGACGGGTCCCGATCACACCATCAAACCACGATGTATTCCTAAGCAGTGTCCGGGCAGCATTCGTGATCTTCTCAGCACTCTGTTTCGCAGGTATTTTCGCTTCGCTGGCGAGGGGGAAGCTTAGAGGAAGGTAGAGCAACATCTCATAGCGGAGCAGGTGGCTCGGCCTCTCCATCTTCATATCTTCCTGCAAACCAGCAACCCCTTGCCAATCGGCACCACCAGCGAATCGACGCGATCATCCGATTCGGCGTGATCTATGACCGTCTGAAGCGTTTCCCGATGGCTGATGTCGACATCTGTCCCCCACGGAATGCCGGAGAGTAGGCATGACCGCTCCGCTTCGCTCGCAATTGACGGCGTTTGGGGTTTTTCAACAAGCCCTGCAATCGTCATCTCTGAGAGAATCCTTTCAGTCTCGGCTTCTCACAACGAACTTCCGCGCTGTCAGGAATCCTATCCTGCCCGATCTCTTCAACTGTCAGGAAGGGATTCCTGACAGCGCAGGGTTGGAGATCGCCACGTCGCTTCGCTCCTCGCGATGACGCTGCTTCACAGCATCGGGACTTTATCAACAAGCCCGAAGGCGGGAATCCATTGGCAGCAGCGCCAGAAGCATGACAACGTGCGGGGCGTACCCACCCCCGGGAGTGGATTGGCGGCATTTATTCCTTGGTCAGGCAAGAAAAGCTCTTGAAATGTCTGGCAGGATTGTTTATTCTCGATCAGGCAGTTACTGCATTCAATTGCCCATAACAGGGAAAGGGAACTGCCCTGAATCCGCACAGCAATTGAGGTGAGAGATGAGCGATGATCTCAGATTCAATATAGGCGACCAAAGGCTTTCGTATCAGGGAGGCAAGGAAGTCCGCCAGTATACTCATGAGAACATTATGGAGTTTAATCAGAGGCATCATTCTGTTCTCTCGAAATATTCCCTCGAGTTGGTCGGGAATGCTGTCACGACGATAGATGGTAGAATCAACAACAGATCGAACCTGGGAGCGCTACGCAACCGTCAGCTTCGGGAAGCTGTGAAGCTGTCTGCGGCTTTGTCGGCAATGGCTGTCGGGCTTCATGGGTTTGGAAGCTGGAAGAATGTCCCAGAAGCGGAGCAGACCAACGATAAGAAAAACGAACTCAAACGTGCGAATGACAGGACTGCGGCACAGATAATGGCTGAAGTGCTTCAGACAACGACCGAGTCTCTTCCCGTCGGCGAAGAGGTCGTGATCGAGTCGACCATCACCGAGGGTGTGCGGGTTAAGCCGGGTAAAGAGGCAGGTGGCAATCCTACGATAGCTGTCGGCGCTCTTTTTGGCAAGAAAGAGCACAGATCCACGTACGGGCTGAAGATGCCGGAATCAGTCACTCTGTTGACAATGGGGAATGATGTCGTTGAGGGAACAGGCAAGTCGGTTGCGGGCCAGCATTCGAGCATGACCACGCTTTTCATCAGTGAATCAGGTGTCAAGCGGCATCTGCCCGATATTTATGTGCAACGCTGGATGTCCGGTGCTTACTTCGAAGAGTTTGATCCTCGCGAAGCGAGTGTGATCGATGCTGCTGAAGTGATTGCAAAAGCCTATGGCATGTCCGGCATCGACAAACTATCGGCGTTTTTCCTCAACCGTAAGCGCCATCATCCGGCAATGGATGATCTGAACGCAAATGGTGTCGCGACACCGTTTGATCAAGATGGCGATCTATTTCCATCGATTCTTCTCGGGCTGGACGGCCTCAAGTTTCCGAACGGCAGAGGCCTCCATTCTATGATAGGGGAAATCGGCGGTTCAGCCGAATGGGCCGTTGGGGTGTTGCCATTGATTTGGCGCGGCGGCCAGGCCATAGGCATGCTGACCAGTCAGTCGTCGCTTACTAAACCGAATATGACTCCGGAGAAACTCTGGGCCGAGCGATTCCACTACACCGAGGATGAGTTTATACAGATTCAGGACGGGCGATTCGAGCACAAGCCGTACTTTACGGTAAAGGATATAATGGAAGATCCGTTCGCGGGTGGAATTGCGGCATTCGGAGCCATATCCGACAACTACTTCTATCCCGACATGAAAGGCGTGACGTGCGATCGGGATAAAGACCTCGCTCACGTGAATGTTTTCATCGTAAATTCACTTGGCGTAATGGAGCTGTGGTCGATGACATTCAAATGTCTCAAGGGCATCGATTGTTCGATTGAGAAGATGGTTTCTCCCAAAGAGATGATCGAGGATCTCAGAGGATCAGAACTGATGAGTACTATCACTGAAATGCTTGCTGACGAAAATATGCGGAAACGGTTCAGGATCTTCTTCAACAATGAGTACTACCCCGCGCTGATTCCGGTTCGTGACAAGATGGTGCTTCTACACCGCACGATCGACGCGCTCATAGAACGAAAAGCTCTCGCTGAAGTGGATAGAGAAATCACCAGCATAGTCGAGGATGTTGCATCGGATTGGTTCATTAGGGCTGAATCTTGATACCTGCTTTCCGTAATAAGCCATAGAGCAGGAGTACCCCCGCTCCTGCCATTTGTAATCGCCAGCAGGCGTCTTGGAGAGATTTGCTTTACTCTATGTCTGATTGTCACTTATCTCTTCACCACGTCGATTTTCACGTATCACTTGACAGTCCGCGGCATTTGATATAAATAGGCTCAGTGTTTTGTATCGTATATTCGGTTTGCTTGATAAATAACGGAGGTCAGAGTGGGTAATTTCAGAATTCCATACCCGAAAAATGAGCCGATTCATAGTTATGCGCCCGGCTCTCCCGAGAGAAAGAAACTCGAGGATGCGATAGAGAAGTTGAAATCTCAAAAAGCCGACATTCCGATGGTGATAAACGGCGAAGAGATAAGAGTCGGCATTCCTATTAAGATCACTGCCCCACACGATCATAGCTTAGTGCTCGGTCAGAATTATCAGGGGGGAGCGGAGCAGGTTGCCGCAGCAGTCAAAGCTGCTATGGACGCCAAACAGATGTGGTCTGCGATGCCTGCGTGGGAGCGTGCTTCGGTATTCCTGAAAGCCGCAGACCTGCTGGCGGGACCGTATCGGTATATCATGAATGCAGCGACCATGCTGACTCACTCGAAGAATGCATTTCAGGCCGAAATCGACTGCGTCTGCGAGCTTGTCGATTTCTTCAGGTTCAACGCTTACTACATGCAGATGATTTATGACCAGCAACCGGACAGCTCTCCGACCATGTGGAATCGTCTCGACTACAGGCCGCTCGAAGGATTCGTATTCGCGGTGACGCCATTCAATTTCGTGTCGATTGCCGGAAATCTTCCCTCCGCGCCGGCAATCATGGGAAATACTACAGTCTGGAAACCGGCATCTTCGGTGGTGTATACTGCATACATTATCATGCAGATATTCAAAGAAGCGGGTCTTCCGAATGGTGTGATTAACATGGTCACCGCGCGGGGCGCTGACATTGGCAAACTCGTTCTTGAGAATCCCGATCTCGGTGGCATTCATTTCACCGGCAGCACGGGCGTGTTTCAGTCAATGTGGAAGACAGTCGGCGCGAATATCGCAAACTACAAGTCTTATCCGAGAATCGTCGGCGAAACCGGCGGCAAGGATTTCGTGTTTGTTCACAATTCCGCGGATATCAGTCAAACCGTCACAGCGCTGGTGCGTGGCGCATTTGAATATCAGGGGCAGAAATGCTCGGCAGCTTCACGCGCTTATATTCCGAAATCGATCTGGCCGGCTCTGAAGGACAGTCTCCTATCCCAGGTCGGCAGTCTAAAGATGGGTGATCCGACAGATTTCAAGAATTTCTTCAACGCAATAATCGATAAGTCGGCATACGACAGCATCGTCGAATACGTCGACTACGCCAACGGATCGAGCGACTGTGAGGTTCTCTGTGGGGGGAAATACGATGATTCCAAGGGGCATTTCATCGAACCGACAGTTGTTCTCGCGAAAGATCCTCATTTCAAGCTGATGGAAGAGGAGATTTTCGGGCCGGTGCTGACCCTGTACGTCTATGATGATGCCAAGTTCACCGAAACACTGCATATCTGTGATGAGACTTCGCCCTACGCTCTGACTGGCGCGATTTTCTCGAGAGAGAGAGCTCCTATCGAGGAGGCAATCAAGATCCTGCGCAATGCTGCCGGGAATTTCTATATCAATGACAAGCCGACCGGAGCAGTCGTAGGGCAGCAGCCGTTCGGAGGCGCGCGGGCATCGGGAACGAACGATAAAGCGGGAAGTTTCCTCAATATGATTCGGTGGGCGTCGCCGATGACAATAAAAGAGACTTTTGTACCACCGACCGATTACAGATATCCGTTTATGGGATAATCCGGCAGTTTATGGATGCAGGCGCGGACTATCAGAGAGGCAATCTCATGAGAAATCTAGCATTCTCAACAGTAGTATTTGCTGTAATTGTCGCCGCTGGATGCAGCAGCGACAAAGGTCCAAATGGCGGCGACCCGATTCCGAATGTGATTGCGCCGTTAGCGCTCGGCAACACCTGGGGAGGAACGCAGATAGAGTACGACTCTACCGGTGCAGAAGTGGTGAACTTCTATCAGACCTTTTTTATCAATCAAGACACGACGATTGCCGACGCAAGGTGGTTTGCCATAGCCGGTGCAAGGAGCCTGCTAGCTAACCGCGATGACGGACTCTGGATCAGATACGGTTTCCAGGACACTCTTGACCTGCAGGATCCTTCAATGTATGCCATGTATCCAGCTACCGCCGGTCAATCATGGCAGTCGGGCATTGGTCTGTCCGCCACGGTGACCGCAGTTTCGGTAGATACGAGCGTAACAGTTCCAAGCGGTACGTACAAGTGTCATCTCTTTCGCTGGGTGCGTAATTCTGGCACCCGGATCGACCACTACTTCATCGCCCCCAAGACCGGTTGGGTGAAGACCGAATACTACAGGTTTACTGATGGCGGATCTCAGTATCTGTATGGCAGCTGGGAGCTTGAGGAGCTTGTACTTGAATAGTCGCTTCGCTGCCTCTCCGCGCCCTGATAAGTAGCCGTGCCTCCCGCTCAAACTTCTTGCGGGTTATCTGGTTCTTGTATATAATAACTAGCTTGGGGCTCGGTTCGATCACGCTGGTGTGAGCGGATAGCAGCGTAGGTCAGGTCGCAGTATGAAACCATTGGAGCACGCTATTCCAGAGTCGACGGATTATTCGGTGAACCGGAGGGAAGATACTCCATCCCGGGTCGATTCACATATCATGTTCGACCGGATTTCCGCCCGCTACGACTTTCTGAATCATCTCCTCTCATTTGGGCAGGATTTTCTCTGGCGCAGGAAGGTCGCTCTGCTGATGAAGCGGTATGCTCATGAGACAGTCCTCGATCTTGCATGCGGCACCTGTGATCTGATTTTGACTGCATTCAAATATAATCGCGATATCAGGCTTGGCCTCGGCATCGACATGGCTGACAGAATGCTAGCGCTTGGGTCTCACAAGGTGGACAGGAGTGGCCTTTCGAATAAGATATCTCTCACTCGGGGCGACGGCATGAGCCTGCCGGTCAGGGATAACTCCGTCGATTTCTCGATGATTTCATTCGGCATCAGGAACATGGTCGATCCTCCCAGGGCGCTCTCCGAGCTTTGCAGAGTTCTTAAGCCGCGCGGCAGGTTAGCGGTACTCGAGTTTTCGCTGCCGCAGAACAGGTTTCTCAGGGCGATATATCTGGTCTATTTCAGGAAGATTCTACCGCGTCTCGGTGGATTGATCTCAGGCGACTACCAAGCGTACAACTATCTCGACAAGACTGTCGAAACTTTTTCCTACGGGGAGAAGTTCTGCAGAATGATGCTCGAAGCAGGCTTCGGTGATGTGCAAATGAGACCGATGACGTTTGGAACCGTCATTCTCTATGTAGGGGTGAAGGGATGATATACAGTTTCGAGAAAACAGATCCTGTGAAGACAGACTTCCTGGGAGTCTTGCGGCAGCATGACGTCGACTTCGAACTGATAGACCATGACCGATCGGTCGTGAGGATTCTCGGGTCTGTGCAGAACGGCATCGGCGAGAAGCTCGCGGAGGTCTATGGGGGACGCAGGCGTCTGACTGTCACAAAAGAGCCGCTGGACAATATCTACTCTGATTTCAAAGACAGAAGTCGCATCAGTCTGATAGCGGGGCCATGCTCGGTCGAATCGGAAGAGCAGCTTGCGTCGATTGCGTCGTTCATAAGAAGCAAAGGTTTGCGATATATCCGTGGCGGGGCATACAAGCCCAGAACATCACCCGATTCGTTTCAGGGCATGGGAATGCCGGGACTGCGGATTATCTCAACCGCTGCGAAAGCAGCCGGATTGAAAGTAGTATCCGAAGTGATGGACCGCTCACAAATCGACACGCTCGTGGAGCACGCGGACATCATTCAAATCGGGTCACGGAATATGTTCAACTACACGCTTCTCACGGCGCTCGGGTCTATAGATAAGCCGGTGCTTCTCAAGCGGGGAATGGCTGCGACAGTTGACGAATGGCTGAAAGCCGCAGAATATATAAGCAGGGGTGGAAACAATTCGATCATACTCTGCGAACGAGGTATCCGTACTTTCGAACCGAGAACGAGAAATACACTCGACATTGCAGCGATACATCTTGCGAAGCAGCTTTCCGACTATCCTGTGATCGCCGATCCGTCACACGCCGCCGGCCATCGAGATATTGTAATTCCTCTCGCCGTGGCCGCTGTAGCATCCGGAGCAGACGGCATTATGGTCGAGATTCATCCTGAACCGGACTCTGCTCTTTCAGATCGCGATCAGGCACTTTCTTTTGACCGGTTTGAGAAGTTGCTCCAACGTCTGGATGATCTCCACATTTCTCACAAATGAGTTGCGGGGTGAACTGTGCCTGTCTCTGGTAGGTCAAATTCTTCAATCAACGACATTGTGTCCAGAGAAGAGTTGGAACATCGATTCCACAATCTTCAGAATGAGCTCACCGGCGATATCAGCGAATTGCCACTGACGCTCTGTGTGAGAATCGACGAGGTCAAACTACTCCATTGGCTGCATTCTTGTGGCCAATCTCCAAGATTCTACTGGTCATCCAGAGATGGAAAGACTGAGATTGCTGGTTACGGAAGTGCTCTGAAGATTGAATCGGCCGATATTGAAAGCTCTATGAAAGAGTGCTTCGACCTCGCAGAGAGAATCACCAGTCTGTGTGATGACGACTCTGTCATCTTTCTCGGTGGATGCAGATTCGATGCAAATTCCCGGCGAGGCAGTGAATGGAATGGTTTCCATGATGCCCGGTTCACACTGCCTGAGGTTTCGATTCATCGCAATGACAGCGACTACTTCGCTTGTTTCGCGGCCACTGTCAGAGTTGACTCAGCCATTGATAAGGTTTTGTCACGCCTCGAATCTTCGGTAACTCGACTGAGCTTGCGAACCGAGGCGTTTGGAGCCGTGGATCACGCAGTTATCGCGCGCATCGATACTCCAGATCAATCAGGCTGGACACCGACCGTTGATGCATATCTCGATCTGATCAAGAGAGGCCGGGTCGACAAAATCGTCGCGGCAAGGCGCACGGACTTTAGGTTCACCGAAGCGGTCGATCCGTGTACATTCCTCGATGAGTTACTGTCATCGAATCGAAGCTGTTTCGGATTTATGTTGGAGCCGCAGCGAGGCCACGCATTTGTCGGTGCCTCACCGGAAAGGCTCTTCAGACTGCATAAAGGCAGGATCGAAACAGAGGCGCTATCCGGTACGGCGGTCAGAGGCGAGACCGATGAGGAGAATGGATCGACCGGACGCGACCTTCTTGCAGACGATAAGAATCTTCGCGAACACCGATTTGTCCTGGATGACATCACCACCAAGATGGATGCTCTCTGCTCAAGCAAGGTCGACAGGGATGACCTGTCGCTTATGAAGTTGAGCAATGTGATGCACATCTATGCGAAGCTATCAGGAACGATTCGTTCGGATATTTCTATCGGTGATATCGTATCTCGAATGCATCCGACCCCGGCAGTCGGTGGTGTTCCTTGCGACGCGGCTTTGGAGATCATAAGAGAGTACGAGCCATTTGATCGCGGGTGGTATGCCGCCCCTGTCGGCATCATCGGCAAGGACTTTGCCGAGATGACGGTAGCAATACGCTCCGCTCTGATTGCTAAAAAGAATCTATCGTTGTTTGCCGGAGCCGGCATAGTTGATGGATCGGAAGCACGCTCCGAATGGATGGAACTCGAACATAAAACAGCACCGGCGTTGAAACTGCTCGGTGGAGTCCTGGTTTGATTGCACCTAACATCACGTATCTCTGGTCCAGCCTCATTATTGAGGAATTGGTGCGTTGCGGCGTGACAAGATTTTGCATATCACCCGGCTACCGGAACACACCTCTCGTGCTCGCCGCCGCAGAGAATCCGGGAGTGGATTCGACTATTCACGTAGATGAGCGAGGCGCTGCATTTTATGCCATTGGCTATGCAAAGGCCTGCGGAAAACCTGTGGCATTGATATGCACGTCCGGCACTGCAGTTGCGAATTACTTTCCGGCAATCATCGAGGCATCGCAGTCAACAACTCCGCTCATAGTGCTCACAGCCGACAGGCCCATCGAACTTCGCGACACCGGCGCGAATCAGACGATAGATCAGGTCGACATATATGGGAGATACTCCCGGTGGAGCGTCGATCTTCCGAAACCGTCTGCAGCCGTGTCCGCAGATTTTATCTTGACGACCGTCGATCAAGCCGCCTATAGAGCGAGGAGAGCTCCGGCTGGACCGGTTCATCTCAATTGCCAATTTGCAGAGCCGCTGACTCCCGAACAGGATGATTCTATTCCCACCATGTATCGGTCCAAAATCACCGGATGGGAGAATGACGTTGCTCCGTACACAGAATATGCTCAACCCCGCATAGAACCGACCGTGGACATGTGGGACAATATCAGCAATATGATAGCTGAGTCCCGGCGCGGCATAATCGTGGCTGGCTGTCTCGGTGCTGAGCAAGATAGTGCGATCACCAGCGTGCTTTCGAAAGACTTGAAAATGCCGCTTCTGGCGTGCGTGTCATCGGGACTGAGATTTTCGCGAGAAGTCTCAGATAACTTGATCAGCACGTATGATCTGATTCTCAGAGACTCACGAATCTCCAGCCGGCTGCGCCCCGATCTGATCCTCCATCTGGGAGGACCAATTGTCTCCAGGACTCTCGCGAAGTATGTCGAAAACTCCGGCGCGAGATATATCGTTGTAAATGAGACACCTTTCAGACAAGACGCCGGACACTGTGTCTCTGTGAGAATCGAGATGGATCCGGGCAGCTTCTGTCGCGGTTTGCGCGGATATGATGCGAGTGGAGAATCGGAACTGCTGCCACTGTTCAAGCAGCTCGATTCAATCTGCACCGATGAGCTTAATTCCCTGCATGCAGCGAGCAGCATCACCAATGAGTTTGCAGTTGCGCGCGAGTTGCTCAAGCTAATTCCAAGTGATTGTGGTCTATTTCTGGCAAACAGTATGCCGGTGCGCGATGCTGATGGCTGCGGTTTCAAAACCTCTCGATCGATCAGCGTGGGAGTGAATCGTGGCGCGAGCGGGATCGATGGGAACATTGCATCGGCAGTTGGATTCGCGCAGGGTCTCGAGCGTCGGACAGTCCTTCTGATCGGTGATCTTGCGTTCCTGCACGATTTGAATTCGCTGTTTCTTGTAAGGCAATCTCAGTATCCAATGACGATAGTACTGATCAACAATAATGGCGGCGGGATTTTCTCCCTGCTGCCGATTGCGGATCAAACAGAGCGTTTCGAGACGTTTTTTGGAACGCCGCACGGTGTCGATGTTCAACACGCCTCGTCGTTGTTCGATATTCATTATTCCCGCGCTCGGAGCACGGCTGAGTTCATAAGTTTGTGTCAGGACTCGTTTGCAGGCGGCAAGAGTTCGATTATTGAGGTCAGGACAGACCGCCAGCAGAATGCAAAAGAGCACCGCGATATCTGGGATCGAGTATCAGATGCGATCGGAAAGCACTTCCGGCAGGATTGAAGCATGAATCTGAAACACATAACAGTAGGAGCTTCATCGCTCCCAGCGGTAATACTCCTGCACGGCTTTCTCGGCAGTGGTGCCGATTGGATGGCAATAGCGGCACGGTTGTCGGACCACTTCTTCTGCGTGATGCCGGATCTTCCCGGCCATGGAAGGAGCATGTCTCCAGATGCCGAACAATACACATTCGAATCGACAGCACGATCGATTGTCGCGGTTGCTGATATGCAGGGCCTGCAGAAGCCGGCTCTTCTCGGTTACTCGATGGGTGGGAGAATAGCGCTCTACACCGCTCTTCAAAACCCGGGGTTGTTCTCAGGGCTCATTCTCGAAAGCTCCAGCCCGGGACTGAAATCTGATGAGGAGAGGCAGCAGCGCATCAAGGAGGATGATAAGAGAGCATTAAGACTGAAAGAGATCGGGGTCGCTGCATTTGTTGAGGAATGGTACCGTATGCCGCTCTTTGACAGAATGAGAAAGAACGACAAACAGTACAGCAAATTCATGGCACGAAGGCAGCAGTTAGACACAGATGGAATTGCTTTGTCACTTCGTGGAGCAGGAACCGGTACACAGGTCCCACTCTGGAGTAGACTCCGTGAACTGTCGATTCCTGTTTTGCTTGTAGTTGGGGCAGAGGACAGTAAATTTAGAGACATAAATCGAGAAATGACGGTATCGCTCAGGAATTGTCGGTTGGAAGAAGTGCCGAACGCGGGCCACAATGTTCATTTCGAGCGACAGGTGCTTTTCGGTGATCTTATTCGCGAATTCATAGCAAAATCAGTGTCTGTACCGAGGAGATAGATGGCAATGTCAAATGTCAAATGGGAAACGGCTATTCAGTTTGAGGATATCAGGTATGAGAAAGGGGAGGGCATAGCCAAGGTCACGATCAATCGGCCTGAAGTCAGAAATGCATTCAGACCGAAGACTGTCAATGAAATGATAGCCGCATTCATGGATGCCAGGGAGGACGCTGACATCGGCGTTGTTATTCTGACTGGCGAAGGTAAGGAGGCTTTCTGCTCCGGCGGTGATCAGAAAATACGGGGAGAGGCCGGTTACAAAGACGGTGAGGGAGTGCAACGCCTCAACGTGCTCGATCTGCAACGTCTGATACGCACACTTCCCAAGCCTGTGATCGCAATGGTGGCAGGATATGCCATCGGCGGCGGACATGTGTTGCATCTCATGTGTGACCTGACTATCGCAGCCGACAATGCACGGTTTGGTCAGACCGGACCGAAGGTCGGATCGTTTGACGGCGGCTATGGCTCAAGTTACATGGCTCGAATTGTCGGCCAGAAGAAAGCGCGGGAAATTTGGTTCCTGTGTCGTCAGTACGACGCAAAACAGGCGCTCGACATGGGACTTGTCAATCATGTCGTGCCATACGAACGCCTGGAGGAAGAGACCATCGCCTGGTGCCGTGAGATTCTTGCCAATAGTCCGATGGCAATACGATGCCTGAAGGCAGCTCTAAATGCCGACTGTGATGGTCAGGCGGGTCTGCAGGAATTGGCGGGCAATACGACGATGCTGTTTTACATGTCTGAGGAAGGTCAGGAGGGGCGCAACGCTTTCGTCGAAAAGAGAAAGCCAGATTTCTCCAAGTTCAGGAGACATCCATAAGCAAAAAGATGACAGCCGAAACAGATCTTAGCAAGCCACGAATCTGGCTTCTCGCAGCCCGTCCGAAGACATTGTGGGCTGGAATCGTGCCGGTCGTGATCGGGGGTGCGATTGCCTACGATACCGGCGTCTTCCATACTCTCTCATTTGTCTTCGCTTTCATAGGGTCCGTTCTCATTCAAGTAGGTACGAACTTCGCCAACGACCTGTTCGACTACTTGAAAAAAGTCGATGACAGCGAGAGGATAGGTCCGTTGCGTGTCACACAGGCGGGTCTGGTATCTCCGAAGAAGATGAAGTTCGCGACAATGGCCATGTTCACTCTCGCATTTCTAATCGGCATCTATCTCGTCTGGCGAGGCGGAATACCGATTGTGATAATCGGACTGTCGTCGATACTTTTCGGGATACTATACACAGCCGGCCCATATCCTCTCGGCTATCACGGCCTCGGAGATGTTTTCGTGTTGATTTTCTACGGACCGGTCGCAGTCTGTGGTACGTATTATGTCGTCACGCTTGATTACAACGCGACTGTTCTGCTTGCGGGCTTGCCTCCCGGCATGCTATCAGCGGCGATTCTGACCGTTAACAACCTGCGTGATTACGACACCGACAGCAGGACAGGCAAGAAAACTCTGGCCGTCAGATTCGGCAGGTCGTTCGCCAGGGTCGAGTACATTCTGTTTCTGGTCGTAGCTGCACTCTTTCCATTGATTATAAGCCTCTGCGATGGAACACATCCATACTCAATTCTGACCGCCCTGATTCTGATCCCCGGTGCATCTGTGGTGAAGGCGGTTCTCACTGAATCATCCGGCGAAGTTCTCAACGGCACACTCGCGAAAACAGGGGGACTGCTTGCCCTGTATGGACTGCTGTTCTCGGTTGGATGGATGTTGTGATGAAGTTTCATTTCCATCTGAGGCCGTACGAAGTCCCGTTCAAACAGGAGTTCCTGACCTCCAGAACAGCCACTGTTCTTCGTCGGGGACTATTTGTGATTGCCGAATCCGAAGATGGCATTCGAGGTGCGGGGGAGATCGCTCCGCTCGAGCATTTCAGCGACGAAAGTCTTGAAACAGCGAAGGCTGCTGCGGAGGCGTTGAGCCGCCGACTAGACAATACAGACGTGCCGCGCGATATATCGCGACTGACATCATTTCTCGAAGAATGCGTTGATGGCAGTCTTCCTCCATCAGTGATATTTGGCTTCGAGACTGCAGTCTCGGATGCGATCTCAAGATCGAAAGGCATGCCGCTTGCACAACTTGTCGATCCGGGCTTCACTCGACAGGTGCCGGTGAATGCGGTGATGTCAGGATATACAGATTCCATTGACCGTCACAATTTGGCGGGCTTCACGGCTGTTAAGATCAAAGTTGGTGCAGCATCGGTAGATGAAGATATACTGAGGATCCAAGCTGCGCGCGATGCCCTCGGTGGTGACGTATCAATCCGCATCGATGCGAACCGGGCGTGGGACTTCGAGAGCGCAGCATTTGCATTATCCCAGATGCGAGACTTGCGAATCGAGTATGTTGAGGAGCCTCTGCAGGAGTCTGAACTGTCGCGATTCGATGAGCTTTTCTCCGGATGTGCAGTGCCGATTGCGCTCGATGAGACTGTTCGAGACAGAGACATGTTCCAGCGCCTGATCAAGTTGGATGCTGTCACGACCGTCGTTATCAAGCCGACAGTGCTTGGCGGTATCGCGCGATCGCGCGAGCTGATCGATCATGCCCACAAATTCGGTAAGAAAGCTGTCGTTACATCGACACTGGAGACCGGAATCGGCATAGCAGCATGTCTACATCTGGCTGCGTCACTCGGCGAAAGAGTACTCCCGTGCGGGTTCGACACGCTGAGGTACCTGACAGATAGCCTCATTGAGGAGTCTCTGATTATTTCTGATGGCAGAATGGCAATACCAGAGGCGCCGGGACTCGGTGTCACACTTCGACCGGGACCAGCCCAATGACCAAAGAGGGGATCGTTTGTCCCGTTCATAAACTCGCCGAGAGCAGCCCTGACTCTCTCGCATTGGTGAATGAGAATGCTAGTCTCAGCTACGGCGAACTTGAAGAGCGCATTCATAGATGCGCAATCGGACTGCACGATCTCGGCATCGAGACGGGAGATAGGATCGCGGTCATCGCTCAGAACTCGGTCGAATACGCAATCCTGATTTTCGCAGCGTACCGTATTGGAGCTACTCTTGCTCCAATCAATACACGGCTCGATCCTCGCAGTTGGGAAGATTGCATCATGAAACTCACGCCAAGCGCTCTTGTGATTGACCGCGAGCGGATTGCCTTTGCGGATGACATAGGCATGAGATACTTGCTTATGGAGGATGTAGGAGGGGGGATAGGCAGCGAGCCATATTCGGCAGATTCGTTTTCGGTGTTGCATGAAGTGTCGACAGAACATGAAGCATCTATTGTCTTCACCTCCGGAAGCTCCGGTGATCCGAAGGGAGTGATTCTCACACTTGGCAATCACTTCTGCAATGCGCTCGCATCGAATGAAAACATCAAGCTCACACATCAAGACTGCTGGCTTGCAGCCTTGCCGTTCTGTCATGTCGGAGGCATGTCTATCCTTTTCAGGACCGCGCTTGACGGATGCTCTGCATATGTTGCAGATAGCTTTGCTCCGGATGTGGTCAATCGGCTCATAGATCGCGGTCAACTGACACATCTATCACTTGTTCCGACGATGCTCGATTCACTTCTTGCTTCAAGGAAAATGAGAAAATTCCCCGACAGCCTCAGAGCGATCCTCCTTGGTGGTGCAGCGGTATCGGAACGGTTGATCGAAACGATAAGAGAACTCAATTTGCCGGTGCTGCCAACGTATGGATTGACCGAAGCGGCATCGCAGCTTTGCACTCTCTCCCCGGAGAGCCCCCCAGAGAAGCTATCTTCATCCGGATCGCCTCTGGAAAATACCGAACTCAAGATCGTCGATGATGAAGACGAGACGGTAGAATCGGGGATGAACGGAGAGATTTGTATAAGAGGGAAGAAGGTTTTCAAAAGTTATCTCGGCAGGGATCGATCTGAGGTGTTCGACAAGGACGGCTGGTTCCGCACCGGTGACATCGGCTGGCTCGATGATGATTCTTATCTGCATGTTGTTGGACGCAGGGATGACATGTTCATATCGGGCGGTGAGAATATTCACCCTGCGCAGATAGAGAAGGCAGCACTCGCTTTTCCCGGAGTCACAGAATGTGCGGTTATCGGCGTCGAAGATAGAAAGTGGGGAGCGAGACCTGTGCTATTTGTATGTCATGACGATTCAGGCTCTGAAATGAATGGACTACATGAACATCTAAATGCGAATTTGCCGGATATGTTCATCCCAAAAGCGATAATCGAACTCGATCAACTTCCACGAACTTCAATCGGAAAAATAGACAGGAAACAACTCCACACTCTCTGGCGCCATAACGAGAACACTTAGGATTATGCATTGCGGTATCTTTCCAGACCTTCCCGCAACCTGTCCGGAAGCGGGATCTTCTTGAGGTCAGATTTGCCGGCGGTCACATGTACCGTCCTGCATGTTCCGACCACGCTGTCATCTTCTGATTTCAGGACGTACGCCAGAGCAAATGATGTGGTGCCGATATTCTCGACCGTGAGTTCAACCTCCAGAGGCTGCCCGACGCGAAGTTTCTCATTGTAATCAGCCTCGGCATGAACGAGCGGGATTAGGAAGGATTCGTGCTCGAATATGTGGGCAAAGCTGACTCCGATATCTTCCATCAGCTTCTCATATGTCTCGTGTGCATAGACGAATTGGTTTGCAAAGAAGAGAATACCGGCAGCATCGGTATCCTGAAGACGAACTGTGATTCTGTTTCTGAAAATTGCCACACGCGAACCCTGATAAATCGTACTCGATTATAGGCATGAATATACGGTTGTTGTTAAACCTGCGCAATTCATAAACCACTGGTTGTCTGTGAACTCGCGGTTGGCTGGAATGCCGGGTCATGCAGTTTTGCTTGCGCTATGCCGATCAGATGTTATAGTTATACCGATATGAAGATAGTTATCACAGGACACAGGGACTCGCAGGTCGGAGTCATAGGTCAGGTAGTAGCCAGCCACCTCGGGCTTAAGTGCGCGAGTGTAGGTACCTGGTCAGATATTGCTTCACTTGATTGGCATGCAATTGCGGTCGAGGCGTCAGACATGCTCGATCCCGACAGGCGTCGAGTGCTGCGCGACGATTCTATCATTGTTCTGATCGTCGATTCATTGGGGCAATCTGCTCTGGATGCGATCAGCCCGTTTGCTGATATTCGAATCGAAAATGGAGACAGATCAGTCGATGAAATTGCGATGGAAATCGCAGATCTGGTCGGCAGCGAGCTTGTGATCAGATTCAAGTCGGCGAATACGTTCGGAGAGATCATTCGTGTAACTACTTTCGGAGAGAGCCACGGTCCGGCAATTGGAGCTGTGCTCGATGGTGTCAGGCCCGGCATCGAAATCACTGCCGCTGACATTCAGTCCGAGCTTGATCGTCGCCGTCCGGGGCAGAGCACTGTTACTACTCCGCGAAGAGAATCGGATCAGGTGCACATCTTGTCTGGTGTGTTCAAAGGTCTGACCACCGGAGCGCCGATTGCAATGGTGATTTACAATCGCGATCAGGACCCGTCCAAGTATGAAAGCCTGCGCGACATCTTCAGGCCGGGGCACGCTGATTTTACATTCTACAAGAAATACGGACTGCGAGATTATCGCGGCGGAGGGAGATCATCGGGGCGCGAGACCGCCGGAAGGGTCGCGTGCGGAGCGATCGCAAAGAAGCAGCTTGCAGAGAAGGGCATACGCGTCGTTGCACACTCGGTTGAAATTGCCGGTGTGAAGGCTCAGGCATATGATTTGGATGCAATTGAAAAGAACATAGTTCGCTGCGCCGATCCTGTCGCCGCCAAGAAGATGGAAGAAGCGATCCTCAAGGTGAAAGAGTCCAACGACTCGGTCGGTGGCATAGCACAGCTTGAAATCCATGGCGTACCTGCAGGGCTCGGCGATCCGGTATTCTTCAAGCTCGACGCCCGACTGACGTATGCGATCATGACTATCGGCGCAACAAAAGGTGTCGAGGTGGGCAGAGGATTTGAGCTGGCTCGTTTGCGCGGAAGCGAATCAAATGATCCGATGACAGATGGCGGATTCGTGAGCAATAATGCCGGAGGAATCACGGGCGGCATTTCTACCGGCCAGCCAATAACTCTGCGAGTAGCTGTCAAACCGACTTCTTCGATAGCGCAACCTCAGAAGACTATTGATCTCAGCGGGCAAAACCGCGAAATTGAGGTGCATGGGCGTCACGATCCATGCATCATGCCCCGGATTATACCGGTGATCGAGAATATGGCGGCACTTGTCATTCTCGATGCATGGGAGATTCAGTCGCGGCTGCGACCGGAGTGGGATAGAGCTTAGCACTGAACATTATGCTGTTGAGTGCGTTTCATTGGTGAAGGGAAAGTGAGCTGTGAGCGCAGTGAAGACAGCATACACTCTTTTGATACTGGCGCTGGCTGGCAGTCTTGTTCTAGTATCCTGCGGCCGCAGCGTAGATCCGGAACCTGAGCCGCCTGACGATCTTGTCGATCTACAGAATCAGCTCGCCGAATCGCCGCGTGATAATGAAGAGGCAGAGTTGATGGCTCTCTGGATGGTCGGTAAGGTCGTTGCCTACACGAGGGATTACAACAGAATTGTCGATGCGTTGAACATCGTGCGGCAGACATATTCCGACAGCGTGCCGCAGCTCGACAGCATTCAGTTCGCATATCCATTCCAGCCGAGTGAAATCATTGTCCTCGTTGATTCCGCTGCCAGAGCGAAATTGCGAATCGGAGCTTACACCGACTGGGACTCGCTGAATTCACTCTTTCGCGTAACGGATATAGATACTACCGATCTGGGAATCTCGCAGCAGGTGCAACTCTCATTTCTGGGAAGGCTCAACCCTGATCTGCTCGCGGACAGCTACTGGGATTTGGGGCAATTACGAGGCGGAATCACCGGAACCGGGATTTATGTCAACGTTGGCGATCAATCCAATCTCTATCCCTGGGAAGTAGGGACTTTTATGACATTTCTCCTCCGGCGAGCAGATGGCGACTGTCCGGCCGGCTGCATCAACAGCCACTTCTGGTATTTCAGAGTGTCGGAGGGGCATGCCGAGTTAGTCGGTGATTTCGAGGCCGAAGACGGCGTCCCATTTCCCGACTGGTGGGACGTCGCCAATGCGGGATTCTGCGAATATTTCCATTACCGCCACGGATACTGCGACGGCCTTTAGCCCTGGCTTTTTCCCAGCTTTGTTGTATCTTCTCAGAAACATACCGATCTGTACTCACGTAGGTAGCTAGTAGACCGAGTTTTGACATCGGCAGAATCTTTACGTCTCTTATTTAGCGCCTGACTGACCAGTCTGCGCTAAGTCGTATTTCAAGTCAGAAGTCAACAAATCGCCCGGATTGTAGGATCAGATCAAATCCGGGCTAATATCTGGAGGACTGCTCATGCATTATCGACACTCACCACTGCTGATGCTTATCAGTGCGACCCTCGTCGCTCTCTTGGCTGTCTCAGCCCTTGCAACACCACCAAATGTGAAATTGAATTCAGATACGACACCGTATCTTCAGAATGAAGAACAGATCTGGGTCAGCCCCGTGAATTCCAATATTGTCATTGCCGACTGGCGCGATTGGCGTCTCGGCTATCGCAGAGTCGGGATTGGAGTCTCGACCGATGGCGGCGCTACCTGGTCAGACTCTCTGTTCACCGATGTACCGTATGACAGGCAGTCCGATCCCTGTCTTGTTGGCGATCAATTCGGGACTTTCTATGCAAACATGCTGAACTATAACTCAGGGGGCATCGGCGAGAGCTTCATCGTCGTCTATCGCTCGACCGATGGAGGCGTCTCATGGACGGGCCCCGTCGCAACAAACCCGTGGATTCCCGGTACATTCGAGGACAAGCAGTTCACTGCTGTCGATAGAACCGGTGGTGCCCATGACGGCAACTACTACTGCTCATGGACAAGATTCTATAGTGGCCCGACACGAATGATACTTGTCAGATCAACCGACGGGTGCCAGACATTTGATGACACGGTGAAAGTTGGCCCCTCTCCATATTATGAGAACTGCGGTGGGTTCTTCGATGCAGGGCAGTTCTCAATTCCGATTGTCGACGCCGACGGAGACGTGCATGTCTTCTGGCAGGGTTATGATATCGATCCATGGGAGTGCAGTTTCCAGTGGGCGATTCAACACACATGGTCTACCGATGGTGGGTTGACGTTCAATCTGGCAGCTCCGGCATTCTACAGCAACTTCGGCTACAATAATGTCGATGGCGGAATTGACACGTACGGAATGCCGAATGGCGATTGCGACATATCTGGCGGCCCATACAACAATACCATTTACATCTCACAATGCCAGTACGCACCGGGCGGCGCTCCTGAGACTGATGTCACCGTTCGCAAATCGACCGACAACGGACTGACCTGGACCGATAGACAGGTGGTCAACGATGATCCTCCCGATCAGAACATCGATCAATTCCATCCCTGGTTGGTCGTTAACGAAGACGGTGTCGTACTGCTGATTTTCTACGATCAGCGCGTCGGCCCCGTTTTGCGCGAGTTTGATGCATTCTTCAGCGCATCATTTGATGGTGGCGAGACTTATATCACGAATATGCGCCTCTCAGAAGTATCGAGCAGTCCCGATTTTGCTTTTTCGATGAAGTCGCATGTTCCGAACGATGTCGTAGAACCAGACGGCACTATGCTGGTGAAGAATCAGCCGGTGCGCCAGCCGATGGCTGGTCTGTTTGCTGAGTATATCGGCGTTCATTCAAACCACGATACGGTTAACACTGTCTGGACAGATACCAGAAATGGCAATCAGGATGCGTACGGTGCGAGATTCATGATGCCATTCCTTAAACCGAGACTATATCTGCCGGAAAATGGTGATGCGGATTTCACTGAATTCCCTGCATTCAGGTGGTCGACCTGCTGGCACGAGGATCAGGATTCCTATCGTCTCGAGCTCAGCGAGGATCCTCTCTTCTCCTCAATCGACTATTCGTTTGATGGCTTGACCGATAACAACTACGTTCCGTCGATTGCTCTCGACAGCAATGTCTATTTCTGGAGAGTTAAGGCGTTCAGGCCAGATGGCGATTCAACTGAGTATTCCGACCTTTTCCACTTCGGAGGCGAGTATACATGCGTCGATTCAGACGGAGACTATTATGGTGACCCGGGGCATCCGGAGAACACTTGCGAACTTGATAACTGCCCTGATACCTACAATCCAAACCAGGCAGACTCCGACGTCGACGGTGTCGGCGATCTGTGTGATAATTGCATTGATGTGTTCAATCCGGGTCAGGAAGATTCTGACGGTGATCAGATCGGTGACGCGTGTGATCACATCTGTGGAGATGTTGACACCAGCGGGGCAGTTGATATAGATGACGTTGTCTATCTCATAGCCTACATATTCTCCGGCGGCCCAGCACCTGCGCAGTTGGAATCAGGCGACGCCGACTGCAGCGGAGGCATCGATATCGACGATGTCGTTTATATCATCGGATACATATTCTCTGGTGGACCACCACCATGCGACACCGACAACAACGGTGTTGCTGACTGCTAACGTATCATTGGTGATACAAGGGCAGGTTTCACCGAAACCTGCCTCTTGAGTTGAGTTGGCAGGCTTGAGGACAATCCTTCCCTACCTTTGTTCCTCCGCTACATGATGTAAAAACCACTTGACAGATAGTAATGTATACTTTACATTAGTGTCAGACGGAGATTGAGATGGGTGTTGAGCACGCGAAGCTAAGAAACCACATTAAGCAGCACAGGGCGCGGCTCGATCTGACGCAGCAGGCTCTTGCTGACATAGTCGGCGTCAGCCGTCAGACGATCATTTCGACGGAGAAAGGGCAATATGTGCCGTCAACGCTCCTAGCGTTTCGCATTGCGAGAGCTCTCGGAATGAGCGTAGAAGAACTGTTCGAGCTGGAGGTAGAGTCATGAAGAGTGAGATGGATGTGATGGGAATGGACGAGAGACAGCGGCTATGCTGGCTTTTGGCTAACCGGGTGACCCTGATGGTTGTCGGTGTATTTTGGATCGGTATGATCGGCTGGGAAGTCATCAACCATAGAGTGCCATACTTCCTGATCGCGATGGTGCCTGCATTTGCAGCAATTCGTTTCTTCACATATCTGGTCTATTTCAGACGAAGCTGATGTGTGGCGTTTAAGAGTCTGAGCATCTTCCTCAACACGCACCGACAGCAGGAACATCTGCCGCTGCTTCTTGTCAGCTGAAAAGTATGCACGACAAATTTAGTTGACATTTGAATGTCGACTGACGATTTTGGTCTCAAATCTAAATTGGACTCAAATGGAACATGTTAGGCTGACATCGGTTGCGTATCTCTGACTCCAGTAAGAGGTGATGATATGACTGAACTTGTGAAAGAAACTGCTGCAAGAACGAGAGATCAACAAGCGAGGAGCCAGATGTACCCTGAACTGAAGGGACGACATGCGCTCGTGACTGGAGCATCGCGCGGGTTTGGCCGAGCAATAGCTCTCAGGCTTGCGCAGGAGGGCGTCAATGTGGTGGTCAACTACCGCAGGAGCATGTCTGAGGCCGAGTCTGTTGTCGATGATATCAAGACCATCGGTACTAAATCGTTCTCACACCGCGCTGATGTAGGCAAAGAAGAGAGTTTGGCCAAGATGTTCGACGAGATCAAGTCGCAATTCGGTCAGCTCGACATCCTTGTAGCCAATGCCGCCTGGGGCGTACCGGGCAACCTTATGGACACTAAATCCCGCCACTGGGATGTCACTCTTTCGGCATCTGCTCGATCACTTCTCGACATGACTAAGCTCGCAGTCCCGCTGATGAACGGCTGGGGGAGAATAATCAGTATCACCAGTGATGGCGGGCAGAAAGTGCTCCCCGGTTACGGCGTTGTCGGTCCGGCGAAAGCGGCGCTTGAGTCTGTCACTCGAGGGCTGGCGTTCGAACTGGGTCGAAAAGGAATCGTAGTCAACGGAATCCTGGCCGGTCTCGCTGACACCAAGTCATTCCGCTCTATACCGGGGTCCGAGAAAGTTATAGAGCATGCGGCTTTCCACACTCCTACCGGCAGGATAGTCGAGCCGGAAGATGTCGCCAATGTGGCAGCGTTCCTTGCATCGAATCAAGCCAGTATGATTTGCGGTCACTTCGTCGTTGTCGATGGTGGCCGGAATATTGTTGGATAGATGTTCAAAGAGTTGTGCTATTCCTGCAAGTGAATCTCGTTGGCTCTTGCGAGAGCCAATCTTGTCAGGAAGGGGCCGATCCCCTCGTATACTATCACTGATGACAAAATAACCGCGGTAATAACCTGTCCAATATCGGGGTGGGTCTGCGAAATTGTGTAGGCCAGCCCGATAGCAACCCCCGCTTGCGGCAGGAGAGCCATGCCGAGGTTCTTTGTTACCTGTGGTGGCTCCTGCGTTCTCGATGCCGCAAAATATGATCCTATGAATTTCCCGAGAGGCCTCGCCACAAGATATGCAACTCCGAGCAACCCGAGACTGGACATCATGTGTAACTCGAGACTTGCTCCCGAGAGCACGAAAAACGCTATGTAAAATGGCATTTCTGTCTGGCGGAGCTCGGGGTAGACAAGCTTGTGCATAACGGATAGATTGTTGGTAACTGCGCCGATTATCAGGCAGACCAGCAGCGGCGAAATCCCGATACTTCTCGCGAGACCGATCCCGACAATCAGTCCGCCGACGATTACCAGCAGCAGCTCAGAGAGGTCATCGATTTTCTTCTCCCACAGCGTGATGACTCCAGCGATAGCTGCACCAATTGTGACCGATATTATGAGCTCTTTGAACAGATCAAAGGCGACTGTGCTGACGGGATCTCCTTGAGCAAGCGAATAGAACGAGAAGAAGAACCGGAACACAACCAGGCTTAGAACATTGTTGATCGCTACCACAGCCAGGAGCGATTCGGTGAGTGGTCCTCTCGAAGAGTACTCCCTGATGACCAGGAGAGTGACGCCGGGTGCGGTTGCCATGCTGATCGATCCGAGGAGTATCGCAAGGCCGAAATCGTTTGTTATCAGAACTGTGGCGGAGAATACCAGCACAAATGCGCCGAAACTCTCGGCCAGAGCAATGAAGATAATCCTCCTGCCCATTGCGCGGATGTGGCTCCATTCGATTTCGCCACCTATGGCGAAGAGTATCATTCCAAGCGCGAGATCATTCACCATGCGGATGTCTCTGAGTGTTTCTGATGATATCAGACCGAGTACGGAGGGTCCAAATAGCAGGCCGACAAGCATGTAGCCGGTGACCCTCGGGATTTTGAAGCGGTGCGAGAGTTTGCCGCCTATCAAACCGATTAGAATTATTCCGCCAACACTGAGGAGTTCGTCAACACGCATCAAGAGTCCAATCTTGAACCAGTTCGGCCGAAAATATAGAAATCAGGCCGAATTATGTCAACTTGAATAAGGCCGGATAGAGGCGCCGATGCCTGAGGCTACCAGAAGCGCTCCAAGTGAAGCTCGCCCGGTTCTTTAAAGGTCTGTTCTTTGTATCCTTCAGCAAGCAGGATATCGGTCATCGAATCGCACATGGCGGGGTTTCCGGAAACGAATACATGTGTATTGTCTGGGGTTGGAGGGAAACCCCAAGCTTTTTCGATCAGGCTTTTGCTCCATAGATCCTGGACATACCCGGTGTTGCCTTTCCACGGCTCGGCCTCTTCGTGCGGGCGGCTGATAGATTTGATGTACGTGAAATTGTATCGGCGTTTCTCCAATTCTGCGAGCTCAGAACTGAAACCGAGTTCGGAGCTGCGTCTGGCACTATGGATAAGAGCTATCCTGCGCTTTGAGGCGGTGCCGGTCTCCGACCTGATCATGCTAAGGCAGGGCGATAGGCCTGTGCCGGTGGCAAGAAAGATCAGGTTTGATTCTTCGGGAACCCTCAGCAGTGTAAAGAGACCGGAGAAGTTTTTCGACATCCGGAGTTTGTCCCCGACATTCAGGGCGAAAAGCCGTGGGGAGAATGCGCCCGATTTGACAAGGGTAACATAAAACTCCACGTACTCAAGATTGTCAGGGGTCGACGTTATCGAATAGGATCGCTGAAAGAACATATCAGGCCCGTTATCGGTTTGTTCGGGGTCGGAATCGGGGCAGCGGGGGGCGGATGCTGGAAGGCCGAGCATAGCGTACTGACCGGGAAAGAATTCGGACAGGCTCCATCCAACCGGAGCTATCCGTAGTATCATCAGGCCCGGAGCTATCTCGGTTTTTTCAATCAATTTTGCGTTCAACTCAATTTCCGGCATTCTGCACTCGTCTCTCTTAAACAGTGATTTCGTGGAATTTAGCAGATGCAGACCGCTCTGAACAGTTTAAAAGGCATAAATAAGGGTTTTGAGGGAACCTGAGACCGTCCCCGGAAGTTAGGTAATGGTGGGCACAATTAGCTTGATTTTTGCCGGAAAAGAAATACATTAGGGCAAAATTCTTGAAGGAGATTCTCGTGAAAGAGAAAATTCATCCGAAGTATCATAAGGCCATGGTTACCTGCGCTTGCGGCAATGCATTCGAAACTCGTTCTACGGTTAAGGAACTCAAGGTAGAGATTTGCTCTTCCTGCCATCCATTCTTTACTGGAAAGCAGAAGCTGATTGACACGGCAGGACGTGTCGAGCGCTATAGACGCAAGTATAATCTGGCCGATAAGTCGAAGGCTTCTGAAGAAAAAGAAGCTTCCAAGTAGCTGAGTTCATGGCGGCATTTCAACGGTGAAATGTCGCTATTTGTTTGCCTAATAGCGACTGGAATAGTCGCATATCCAGGTAGAAGCATGCCGGATTTGAGTGTAGGTGGGCAGGCGGTAATTGAAGGCGTAATGATGCGTTCCACCGACCGCGTCTCTACGGCAGTGAGACGGAGCGACGGGACTATCGAAGTCAGGAATGAGGACTTCGTCCCAATCTCCAAACGGAAAAAATTCTTTGGGATTCCGATAGTGCGTGGAGCGATCTCTTTTGTGGAGATGCTCATCATCGGGATTAGATCGCTGAACTACTCCGCCGAGGTCGCTGCCGCCGATATCGAGCGGGAACAGGGCAAGGACGTCGAAGCCGATAAGCCTGCCAGTTCCACAAGCACAATGCTGATACTGACAGCGGTTGCCGCTATTGCGCTCGGAGTCGGCATATTTTTCTTCCTTCCTCTGTGGTTTTCATCACTGCTGCATGTGAAGAAAGATGCGCTCTCATTTAACCTCGTGGCCGGTGTCTTTCGCGTGGCGATGTTCTTGGTTTATATCTGGGCTATCTCACACTTCAATGATCTCAGGCGTGTGTTTCAATATCATGGCGCAGAACATAAGTCTATTTGGGCGTTCGAATCGGGCAAAGATCTTTTGCCGGAAGAGGCGCAGAAATTCACAACACGCCATCCGAGATGCGGAACAAGTTTTATACTTATAGTAGCAATTCTGGCAATAATCATCTACAGCATATCCGACACGATTTACGCGGTTGTGACCGGTGCTCCCCCGACTCTCCCGATGAGATTCCTCGTGCATTTCTCCCTGCTTCCTCTTGTGGCAGGCGGTTCTTATGAACTCCTGAAGCTATCAGGTCGCACGAGGGAGAATATCATCACTAAGATTTTCATTTCGCCGGGGCTTTGGCTTCAGGCAATGACTACCAGGGAGCCGTCTCTTGATCAACTTGAAGTCGCAATCGTCGCACTGAAGAATTCGCTCAGAATGGAAGGCCAATCGGAGAAAGTGATCATCGAGAAGTGAGTACGATGCTTGCTGTCATCGATAAGCTTGAGGCGAAGCTGGCAGAACTGTCGGATCAGCTTGCGTCCCCCGAGGTAATCAACGATCTGAAGAAACTTCGCAAGATCTCCAAGCAGCACAGAGATGTAAGCGAGATTCTGGAGGTCGGGAGAAGGTACAGGAAGATATCGCGGCAGCTCGAGGATAACGAGCAGATTTGCCGTGACGATAGCGACAAGGAATTGGCAGAGCTGGCTAGATCAGAGCTCGATGATCTCTACACTGAGATGGAGAGTGCCGAGAAAGAACTGAAGCTGCTCCTTATCCCGCGCGATCCCAACGATTCGAAGAACACTGTGATGGAGATTCGGGCCGGGACGGGAGGCGACGAGGCGGCCTTGTTCGCTGCAGACATGTATCGCATGTACACTCGCTTTGCAGATAATATGGGCTGGAGAACAGATATTTTGTCATCTCATCCAACCGGCGTTGGTGGTTTCAAGGAGATTATTGTACTTGTAGTTGGTGATGGCGCGTATGGGAAGCTGAAATACGAATCGGGTGTGCACAGAGTCCAGCGTGTTCCGGTGACTGAATCATCTGGGCGAATCCATACTTCAGCCGCATCAGTCGCAGTTCTCCCTGAGGCTGAAGAAATTGATATCGCTATCAATCCCAATGAACTCAAAATCGATGTCTTCCGATCTTCAGGACCTGGCGGACAGTCTGTCAACACTACCGATTCCGCTGTCCGCATCACGCACATTCCGACTGGCATGGTCGTGACCTGTCAGGATGAGAAGTCGCAGTTAAAGAACAAGAACAAGGCGATGAAGGTGCTGCGCACGAGGCTCCTTGAACAGGCGGAGGAGAAGCAGCATGGTGAAATTGCGGATCAGCGCAAGTCGATGGTCTCGACCGGAGACAGGTCGGCCAAGATCCGCACTTACAACTTCCCGCAGGGAAGAGTCACCGATCACAGGATCGGACTGACCATTCATCAACTCGATAATATCCTTCAGGGTGATCTCAACCAGATCATCGAAGCGCTCAGCCTTGCCGATCAGCAGGAGAAACTCAAGCTGACCGAAAAAGAGGCCACTGTAGTCGGCGGAGAGTGACATTGAGGCCCTGGAAAGTCATCTCCGCAATTATCCTGACACTCGCTGTTCTTTTTGCTTCGAGGTTCATCCAATCTCACAAAGATCGTCCGATCGAAATCACTGCGAAGACCAGTGCATTCACGATGAAGCATACGGCATCATTTGTGCATGCAGGTAAAGACACTTCTCCGTTGTTCACGGTCAGAGTCTCGGGTCCGAAAGCTCCCGGCGCGTTCAAGGTTTTCCTGATGTATCGACCGGAGATGGAAGTAAAGGAGAACATTGGAGTGAATTTCATACGGCAGGAAGCACCTCTGGGAGAGGATGCGCTGGATGATTATGAAGTCTGGCTGGCACCTTATTCACCCGGAAAGAAATTGGATTACTATTTCCGGGCAGAGTTGCCTGACAGCACTTTGCTTGCAATTCTTCCGGAGAATGCCGAGTCTAATGACGAGACTCTTCCTTTCAGGTTTGAGGGCATTCCGCCTGCATGGCTCGTGATCGTGCAGTACGGTTTCATGGTGGCAGCTCTCTTCACTGCATCGCTTCTGCTGTTTTCTGCATTTGGGTTGACAGCAAACACTCCGACGATCAAGCTTTTCAGCAAGCAGGTTCTCTGGACGACAGTTTTCCTGGTTCTGGGAGCAGGGCTGTTCCACATCTGGCTTGCACGAATCGTTCATGACGGCTTAGGATGGGGGGGGTGGCCGATTGGCAAATTCAGCCTGGTGGACACTGTTGCGCAGATTGCAATGCTGTACTGGATTGTTCTGACGATTCTTCTTAAAGGCTCAGTCTTTGCAGGCCGAGAATCCTGCAATCTCGTGTCTGTCGGCACCGCGCGGATGTTGGGGATTGTGGGGTATATTCTGGTCGTTGTCATTCTTGTCGTGCTGCAATTTCTCGCATAGCCAACTCGCATCTCTTGTCCGCCATCTTTCCCTTGATGTTTGAACTCAATTGATTTAGTATAGCTGCATGCAGATCGACAAGTTAGCGCAATTGGCTGTAGCCGAGGCAACCCGTCTCGGAGCATCGTACGCCGATTTCCGATTCGAGGAGATCCGTAACGAGAATATAGAAGTATCTGATGGCAAACCGGGGCTGCTCGATCGCAATACGTCAGCCGGCTTTGGCATTCGTGTGCTTGCAAATTCTGCGTGGGGCTTTTCAGCGAGCTATGATCTCACCGAGGACTCAGTGCGCAGAATGGCGAGGCAGGCTGTTGAGATTGCGAAAACTTCTGCGAAGATCAATGACCGCAAGGTTGAACTCGCACCTATCGATGCAGTCAAGGATACGTACAAGACTCAATTCAAGATCGACCCATTCACGATATCACTGGCAGAGAAGATCGAGAAGCTGAAAGAGTACGATGCGATCATGCATAAGCTCTCGGAAATCAACTCTTCCAATTGCTTCATGAATTTCAGACGCATCAACAAGTTTTTTGCATCGTCAGATGGCTCCGAGATCGAACAAGTGTTGCTTCATTCAGGAGCGGGGGCATCGTGTGGAATCGCCAAATCGCGCCACGAACGCTCTGAGAGATCATTTCCGTCATCGTCGGGACAGTACATGGCCAGGGGTTATGAGCTGATTGACGAGATCGGTTTCGAGGAAGGTCTTCCGAGAATCGCTGAGCAGGCTGTTGCGCTAATGTCTGCCAAAGATGCGCCATCGGGCGTTTATGATATCGTCCTGTCGGCCGATCAGGTCTCGCTGCAAATACATGAGTCGATAGGTCACGCGCTCGAACTCGATCGCGTGTTCGGATCGGAGCGTAATTTCAGCGGGACATCGTTTGCTACGAGTGACAAACTCGGAGAGCTTCAGTATGGCTCATCGATCATCAATGTGGTCGCAGACTCGACCCACCCCGGCGGTCTTGCCACCTGGGGATACGACGACGAGGGCGTGAAGGCTCGGCCTGCTGACTTGATAAAGAATGGCATTTTTGTGGGATACCTCTCGAATCGTGAGAGTGCAGCGCGTATCGGCAGAGCGTCAACCGGTGCCGGTATGGCTGATGGTTGGCAGAATCCGCCGATTGTCAGAATTACAAATGTCCTTCTGCGGCCGGGGGATTCGTCGTTTGATGATTTGATCGGCGGGATCGATGATGGTATATACATGGAAACAGTCGATAGCTGGTCAATCGATGACAATCGCGAGAGTTTCCAGCTCGGATGCGAAGTTGGTTGGGAAATCAAGAACGGTCAACTTGGCGAGATGGTGAAGGCTCCAAACTACTCCAGCAGTACGGTCAATTTTTGGAATGCATGCGACGCTATAGGCGATAGCTCTCTCTGGACGCTTTGGGGAACGCCGAATTGCGGCAAGGGGCAGCCGTCGCAGAATGGCCGCACAGCGCAGGGCGCTGCACCATGCAGGTTCAGGCAGATCAAGGTGGGTGCATAGATGTCGCAGCGGGATCAGATCCTTTCGATACTGCATGAGGCAATGAAATCCTCGCCTGCCGATCAGACGGAGCTTGTCTTTGACGGCGAGGCGTTCAGTCTTACTCATGTTGCTGAGAGCCAAATCCAGCAGAACATGATGAGCGATGACTGCTCGATCGTTGCCCGCACGGTCATCGGCAAGAAAATCGGTATTGCATCTACGAACAGACTGACGATAGAAGATGTCAGGAAAGCTATCTCCGATGCAGTCGATATCAGCACGTTTCAGGATGACGATGAAGACTTTGTATCCCTTCCCAAGTCTCCGAAGGCGGCCGAGGTCGCGGCTCTTTTTGAGTCGACTGCGAATTTCTCACCGGTGGATCGTGCAAACGCTGTCTGGCAGATGAACAAAATCGCTGCGATGCACAATCTCAAGACTGCAGGTGCGTTCAAAACTGTCACTAACAGAGTGGCTGTGATAAATTCGCTCGGCACGGAACAGTATTTTGAAGGCACGAGTGCTGAATTGTCATTGACAGTCAGCGGAGAAACAGGCGCTTCCGGATACGGTATTGCGTACAACCGCGATGTCTCCAAAATCAATCTGGGGGCGGTAGCAGAGACTGCCGTAGACAAGGCTATGCGCACCGTCGATCCGATTTCGCTTCCATCCGGAAGCTACACTGTACTACTTGAACCAGCCGCTGTCGGTCAGTTGCTTCTGTTTCTCGCGTTCATGGGATTCGGCAGCAAGACGTTTGTCCAGCACAGGTCGTTTATGGCCGGCAAGATCGGCACGCCGATAGCCGGTGGCAACTTCAGCGTGCGCGATGAGGCCTACAATTCCCAAATGCTCGGTATGCCGTTTGACTACGAAGGCGTGCCGCGCAAAGAAGTCGAGCTGATCACAAACGGAGTTGCGAAAGGTGTAGTTTCGAATTCCTACGATGCGAATCTCCTGGGTGAAGGTGTCGAGTCGACCGGTCACGCGCATATCGCCACCAGGAGTTTCACACCATATCCAAAACACATGGTGATGAAAGGCGGTGACGTAACTGTTGACGAGATGATCCGTTCTGTCGACCGCGGCATCTATGTCACGCATTTCTGGTACGTGAACTACCTCAACCCCATGAAAACAATGGTGACAGGCACGACGCGTGACGGTACATTTCTGATCGAAAATGGTGAAGTGACAAATGCAATCGTGAATATGCGCATGCAGCAGTCGATTCTTGAAGCGTTCTCGAATTGCCGGATGTTGTCGAAGGAGAGAGTGCTGTATCCGCAGTATTCAGTCGTGATGCTGGTGCCGTATGCATTGGTCGCTAATTTTCAGTTGACCGAGGAGACATCCTGATGAGACGGCGTGCATTCATCAAAATGATCGGTACCGCATCGGTGGCAGCAGTCACAGTACCTTATCTGCCGGCATTCGCAGAGTCCGTGTCGCGGACGCGGTCTGCATCTATCCAGACTTCCCGTTACCGCATTCAAGGCAACAAGAAGCTCGGCTGCTCGGGGTTCGATTTTCCGGATGATCCCGATATTATCGACAACGGGTATTTTATGCCGAAGGTTTGATGAGACATGGCTGAGAAAAATATCATCGATCTCATCAATTCAGCTTCCCTAAGACTCAAACGTATCGAAATTGATGCTCCCCGCGTGAATGTCGAACGAATGCTGTGTTCGATCCTCAACTGCAATCGTGTCGACTTATATCTCGACCCCGTCAGGATGTTGCCATCGGATCAGGTGGCCAAATTCGAATGGCTGTTCTCCAAGAGGATGGCATTCGAGCCGCTGCAATACATCCTCGGCGAGACAGAGTTTTTCGGAATCGAAATCAAATGCGACAAACGAGCACTGATACCACGCCCTGAAACGGAGTTTGTTGTCTCCAAGGCAATCGACACTCTCGAGAGCCTTGACCGCCTCTATATTCTCGATCTCGCATGCGGAACCGGCTGCATCGGAATCGCACTCGCAATAAACCTGCCACAGGCGACTATCCACGCTACGGATATATCCGAGGATGCTGTTTCGCTCGCGAAAGAGAATGCACTCATGCACGGTTTGATCACAAGATTCAGCTTCTCGGCGGGCGACATGTTTACGCCGGTCGCAGGGAAGGGCGTCCTCTACGACGCTTTAGTCTGCAACCCGCCATATATCAGAGATGGAGAGTGGGAACTGCTTCACGAGCAGATACGAGAATTCGAACCGAGGCGGGCGTTGCTATCTGGCACCGACGGTCTCGATTTCATCAGACGCATGCTCTCAGAGGTCAGCGAGGTGCTCGTACCGGGCGGCCATCTCATCTTCGAGATGGGGCAGGGGCAGGCGAATTCGGTGAGACAGTTGGTCGACCAGATCGACAGCCTCGAATTCATAGAGACAGTCCAGGACTATAGCGCAATCGAACGAGTAGCCGTTGTGAGACGGAGACCGAGCTCGAAACTGTAGCATGGAAGAACGCACGCGGTTTTATACGGCCACATCGGACGCAAACATCTTACTATTGGATTCCTCCCATACTTTTCCCCATGTGAGTATGTGATCAGATTCTTCGGGATGCACCTATCCTACTGTATTCCAATCACATGCAAATCATAGATTCGTGGGCATTCTGTTTGCGCAGTCAGGCAGTGGGGCAGAAGGATCGATTTATGTCCGGTCTGAATATCGCATCGACCATCGGCTCTCTGAATACTGTGCGGAATCTTTCCGCCATGCACCGGTCTATCCGTAAGACTGCGTCGAGGCTGGCGTCCGGCAAGAGAATCACCAGAGCGGCTGATGATTCCGCCGGACTGGTGGTGTCAGAGCAAATGCGCGCACAGGTGGCATCGCTGACTCAACAGATCGTTAATCTTGACAATGTCATCAAAAGAAACAAGACAGCCGATTCGCATCTGGTCGAGATGGAGGATCATCTGATCGAAATGCGCGAGATTGCGACCGCAGCCGCCTCAACTGGCGGCATCGAACAGGGGCAGGTAGAGGCTTATGAGGATGAGCTGGATCGCTCTGCTGAGGCTCTGGACAAGATGGCTGACGATACCATGCTCGGTGACTCCGCACTGCTCGACGGTTCCGAGAACAGCGTCGCTGAAATCCAGCGACTTGGACATTTCGATCTGTCCGACGTAGAGAAGGTCAAGGAAGCGGTGACCAGAATAGATGAAAGAATTAAGGACATTCAAAAAGTGCATGCGGGACTCGGTGCGGCAATTTCTCGTGAAATCGAGTCGATGCGCGAGAGCCTCGCAGTCGCACACAGAAATCTCGTTGAAACTGAATCTGATATTCGCGATAGCGGCATGGCATTGGAGCAGTCGGGCTTTGTATCACGGCTTGTGCGATCCGATCTCGGCAGTTCCCTTCTCGCGCAGGGGAATCTGGTGTCACAGTCGGTATTCGGCCTTGTGACCGATCCATAGATTTTGTTGAAACAGGCAATGCCTGCTCGGGGCAGCAGAGGGGCTCACAACACGATAGGGTAGTGTATCGTCAGGAGTGCGTCGATTCGTCGGCGCACTTCTTGAATCACCTGATGCACTGAGTGAATTCAGACCTTCCAGGCTTTATGTCTGGCGGCATCGCAGATGGCCGTAAGCTGAATTATCGAAATCAAATGGTCTGTACTGAAAAGATATGCAGAGCTGTGCCGTGCTGCAAGAAGTTTCCGTGTTCGCAGAGTGGCGATGACCCCGAGTCAACCGGTTTCCGGTTGACATCCGCCTGTTTCGCTGCTATTCTATTATTACATTTCCGAAAACAGTGCACTATGCCCGGCATCCGAGATCTCACACGGAATAAGGTATGACATTAAGCGATCACAAGATTGACATCATCGCCGCTGATGAAGTTGTACATCTGCGGCGCATTATCAAGGAAGACTTGGATGCATTCTATCGCTGGTATAAAGACCCCGACATACAGAGGTTCATGGCTGCCCCACACTGGGATTCCAATTGTTCGAAGGATCAATATCGGTCCATCTTCCTGCGCAGACACCTTCTGCAGACTGGCTCGGCAGTTACCGTGGCGGTGTGTATGGCGAATGACGATCGTCCGATCGGGATGGTGAACTACTTCGATCTGGATCGTGATAAGGGCAGTTGCGAAATCGGTGTGGTTGTTGGCGAGAAGGACTTCTGGAGCCGGGGTGTTGGAAGTGCGGCCGTGAAACTCACATCAACCTACCTCTTCTCGACAGTGCATCTTAATCGAATCTACTGCCACATTCTCTATGGGAATACGCGGTCGATCTTACTATTCGAGAAGTGCGGGTTTGAGTTTGACAAAATCGTCTTCATCTCCGATACTGAGTTTCTCAGATATGAACTGAGGAACCTCGACTGGAATAGCCTCTTCAGGTGATCGACTGCACTGGAAATATTCAGTCAGCTTGTCAACTGTCAAACACGTGCTTTTCGGATTGGTAAATCTCGGCCAGGTTCTCCAAGATCATATCAATCTCAACCTGCGTCAACCCCAACTTACAGGCGAATGGTAACGTGGAGAGGTCTTCAATCTTAGCATCGTTGAAACCGCAGCCTATATACCTCGCGAGCTGATCGCAGAAATTCACGATATAGGCTAATGGAATCTTAGCGATTGACTCGGACGCTTCCCTGCAATCTGGTTCGCCTGCAGGATCATGGTGATAATAGACCGCCGACGAAAGGAAAGAGGGGAAGTTCCATTTATCAAACAATGCCTTGGCAACATCTACATGATTGAAGCCAATACTCTCCGTTTCAATTTCGAGGAAACTGCGCTGTGAATTCTGTACCTCCGCTAAGATTAGATTATACTCAGCCGGCATTTTCTGGCAAAGAATCAACTTGCCGAGATCATGCATCAGGCCTGAGATGAAGGCTTCTTCTACGTTGTTGTGGTGTATTTCCCGTCCTATCACTTTGCACGCGATCGCTGTCGCCAGTGAGTGCTCCCACAGTGCCTGCTCCAGCGAGTTTGATTCCTTTCTCTTGTAAAGGCTGTGTGTCGAGGAGGCGATCACGAGCGATCTGAGCGTATAGAAGCCAAGTATCAGAATCGCCTCTTTCAGCGTACTGACTCCCTTCGACCGCCCGTAGAAAGATGAATTCGACAATTTGAGGACTTTCGCTGTCAAAGCTTGATCGACCGAAAGCACCTTGACAAGCTTCTCGATGTCAGTTTCGACACTCGATGTCATTCCCATCACGGCTGATACGATAGCAGGCGAGGCAGGCAGTTCACCAATCGTCGATATGACTTTCTCAGCCGCGAAATTCGCTGATATTGCTGCTGTTTGTTCCATTCTGTCCTTTCTGGTTTCTGTTGGTTGTATCGGCGTCAGGCGGAATTCATTTAGTCGTAGCGGCTTACAGACAGACAGAAGTCATTGCTCCAACGATCTGAGGGCAGCCTTTGTCCATGCGGCTATGCGAGCGAAAGGTAATATGCACGGCATAGCGAGTGAAACCGGAGGGCACTCCGACAGGAAACTGGATATGTGTATCTTCGATGCTGTTCAAAATTTGGGCAATATGGGCGATTATTCCATGTATAACCCTGTGAACCTCAAGCCAGCCAACGTCAAACGAAGTCTCAACAGCGTGGAAAATGCTCGCGGATGATGAAAATAACTATTGACAAAAAGGCACTCTGGGCATATATTGCGTTCGTCTTGAAGGGAAACTTGGTTACAGCAATTCCTCACAGTTCAAGCTGATGCGGTTTTCGGCTAAACGTTAAGGACAACATTTCTTCTTTCGTTACTGATTTGTGCAAACAAAGACCGGTGTACTGACCAAACCTGAAATTATGTGCAGTCCAAGACTGCATGCGATGTTTGAGACTGTAACTTGAGATCACTCTGCGGCAAATGCAAGGAGTAATTGGAACGGTTGCTTGCTACTAAACTAACTGCCCAACAGGGCGATAACAATTAAGAGCAGGTATGTATCTGAAATTACTGTGGCTTCTCGATATAGGTTCCAAGGAGGACTGCAAATGAGAACATCCATGCGCCGCATTGTGCCGACTTTGGCGATTTTACTCGTTTTGTCGATCGTGGGGGCGAGCAATATTCACGCTTCGCCTGACGCGGTTCAACTCTACGTCAATGTAGAGGATACTGTTATGAAGAGAGATGCAGACAGTGTTGTCGTCTCGGTATATATGGAGACTTTCTCTGACAGTGTCGGAGGGTTCGAGCTCTGGTTCTTCATCGGCCAGGATGAGGTCCTCAGGTTCAGATCGGATTCAGTCTGGACATGTGACACAGTCTACACTGGTTGCACAGACTCTACGTGTACCGCATATATCGAGGATTCCTGTATCGCATGGGAATACATTCCGTCCAGTTGCGCGGATACGACTGAAACGTGCGATTGGGTGATGCTCGGCGCCTCAATCCTTGATGGTTCGCTGATTGAGAACTGGGACTATGTTTCGACGAATGTGCTCGATGCGAACAGGAGGCAGCTGAAAATCGTCGGTATCGCTAACGAATCTCCCGGACCACCGAAAGCTATTCCACCGAATGCGTCTAACAACCTGCTGTTGAGAATAGTCGCTGAGGTCCGCGAGGACAAGCTCGATTCGCTTGAATGCGCCGATTCGACCTGCCTTGAGTGGGATGGGCCGGACTGTCTTTATTGGCATCGCTATAATTGCGAGATCGCGCTGGTTCCGGATTCTCTCTGCCCGGATAGCGTGGCCCAGCAGTGGGGAATTACTCCCATTCTCATCTGGGACAATTCAACCAGATTCTCAAATCCTCGGGATGAACTCATCGGATGGCACTGGCAATACGCGTGTATCGATTCGGAGTGCATCCTGTGGGAGGACACGGTTTGCATTGGTTGGGAGTGCACTGCGTGGGATTATGAGGACTCTTCATACGTTGTCGACACGACCAAAATCAAGTATTTCGATGGCCAGGTTAACCTCAATTGCGCCACGTGCGATTACAATGTCGGCAATGCCGATGCATCGATTGATGTCGATATCGACGATGTTGTGTACCTGATTGCCTATATCTTCGTTGGAGGGCCGGCTCCGGTACCGGAGTATGGCGCCGGTAACGCAGATTGCAACGGCGAGATTGATATCGACGATGTGGTATTCCTGATAGCATACATTTTTGTCGGTGGCCCGGCACCATGTGATTGTGAAGACCTACCGCCAGCTCCGTTTTGATGCCTGGCGGCGCATACGACTGAACCTGCATTTAAGAGAAGTGAATTGGTTTGGAGATAAGTCGGAAATGAAGATAGAAGAGAGAACACGGCTGCAAGCCGAAGAAGGAAAAAAGAGAAGGGAGGTAACGAAGGAAGTTGAAGAGGCGTTAGACGTTCAAACCAACTGTCCGTTTTCTTACCGGCCCCGATAGAGAGGCATGGCTAAGGAAAGTGCTCCCTCTGTGTAAGCCTAAATGCACGGTGGGGCGATGCTTCACAAGACGTTCTGAGGGGGAACAGATTTACTAGAGTGTCAGGCAAGCGTTACCTGACACAGACAACTTGAATTCTTAAGTTAAAGGAGCACAAGATGAAACGCAGTCTTTTGGCAATCTTATTGCTTCTTCTCGCTTGCAGTTTTGCATTTGGCCAGATCACTGACTACGTCAAGTGGAATACTCCTGTCAAGTACAATGAAGGACAGGCTGGTGACGTTGCCCTCCTGGTGACGTTCCAGTGCGCAGCTCCGGTTGGCAATGTGAAGGGTGTTAGCCTCGGCTTTGCCCTCACGGCTACCGGTGCCGCGAATTTCACTTACGTTACTTACACCAAGCACCACAACACCGACTGGTTCGATCTGGGTGGTCTGCTCGTCGATGTCTCACTGATGCCGAACTCGTTCTTGATGGGCGGTGCTGCTCTGGGTGCAGGTATGCCCCGTGTGACCGATGAGCCGCTCCTTACCGTTGGCTTGATGTTCGGTGTTGGTGTAGGCCAAATCTGTATCGACTCCGCGTTCTTCCCGCCAGCTGGCGCATGGAAGTTCTCGAATACGACCTGCGACCCCGTTGGCGGTCCGCGTCCGTATTTTGTTGATGCAGCCGGCAGCGATGTAGCTCACCCGATCTGCGTCGATGTTCTGGAGGTTACATGCGTTGACCCGACCATCGACCCGATTGTCGGTGGTGTACTGACCGGCAACCACTGCAATGGCCTCAGCCACACTTTCACAGGTGATCCAGGTAATCTGGATGGCGTTCCTGCCACTCCGGTGGTCTGGACAGTGACAAATGGTCCCGGTTCGTTTGCCGGCGCCGTTTACTCGGCTCCAGCAGCTACCACTGGTACCTATGCGGTTGAAGTCACTGCGACCAACAGCTGTCTTGGCACTGCCACGTATAACTTCAATCTGGTCTTCACGAACCAGGCTCCGTCGATTCTGCCGGCTACTACGCCTGCGCAGATCGGTCAGGGCGGGTTATACTCGGTCGACTTCGACGCAACCGATCCTAACAGCTGCGATCCTCAGTTGTGGTCGGTCGTTATTACTCCGGCCCCGGCTGGCGCCTATTCCATTGATGGAACCGGTGTGCTCAACTGGCAGACTGTTGACCCGGACGATGGTGGCATCACCTTCCAAGTCTGTGTGACAGTTGATGATGGTGAGCCCGACAAGGCGACCGCTACGCATTGCTTCGACGTCGAAGTCCTGACTCTGGTGCCTTTCGAAATCCAACTCGAGAAGGTAGAGGGTCAGCTTCAGGGTCATTATGCCAGCGTTTCGATCTTCCTGAACAAGGGGACTGAGACGTTTGGTGGTTTTGACTTCCTGGTAGCTTACGATGCATCAGCCTTGACATTCATGGGTGCAACTCTCGGTGCTCAGCTCAATGCTAAGTGGGAGTATTTCACCTATCGTTTCGGCTGGAATGGCAACTGCGACGGTGCGTGCCCGAGCGGTATGCTCCGTGTAGTCGGTATTGCCGACATCAACAACGGCCCGAATCATCCGGATCCTGCCTGGCTGGTCAAGCAGAACCCCGATGGTGTACCGGATGAGCTGGTTGTATTGACCTTCTACGTCACCAATGATCGCACGTTTGAGTGCATGTACGTCCCGGTCCGCTTCTTCTGGCACGACTGCGGCGACAACGCGATCTCGAGCCCCATGGGTGACATTCTCTACATCTCCAGGTTCGTGTATGACTACGACTGGACACTCGGATACAGGGACATCACCGGCACGATCCACTACGGTGGTCACTGGTGGTTGTTTGGCCCGCCGTATCCATTTGTCGACTTCATAGAGAACACTGCCTGTATGAACCCGGATCCTGAAAAGCCGGATCCACTTCGCTTCATCGACTTCATACAGGGTGGTGTTGACATCATCTGTTCCGAGGATATCGATGCTCGCGGCGACCTCAACATGAATGAAGTTGCCAACGAGATCGCGGACGCGGTACTCTACACCAACTACTTCATTTACGGCCTCAGCGTATTCACATACACTGAAGGCTCGATCGCAGCTTCCGACGTGAACGCTGACGGTCGCGTGTTGACAGTTGGTGACCTTGTTTACCTCGTACGTATTATCACGGGCGATGCACTTCCGTACCCGAAACTCTCACCGTTCGCAAACAGCGTAACGATTGAGCAGGGCTCGGTAGTCACCACGAACTCGCAGTCCGACATCGGTGCTGCTCTGTTTGTCTTCAGTGGCGAAGGCGAAGCTAACTTGCTCGTCGACGGCATGAAGATGGAAAGCAGCGTAGTAGACGGTCAGCTTCGCGTGCTGGTATGGTCCGATGGTACGAACCATGTTCCGGCCGGCGAGCAGAACCTGATCAGCGTAACCGGCGATCTGACGATCGTCGAGGCCGAGGTTTCGGATTACTATGGTAATCTGATGAACTCGACCGTGGTCGAGAAAGTTATCCCGACCGCATTCGCGCTGAATCAGAACTATCCGAACCCATTCAACCCATCCACCGATATTACTATCAATCTCCCGACTCAGTCGAGCTGGAAGCTTGATATTTATAACGTCGCTGGTCAGTTGGTCAGAACATTCTCCGGTAACGCGATTGGCGAAGTCACGGTTACTTGGGATGCTGCTGGCGCGGCTTCGGGTATTTACTTCTACAAGGCCACCGCGGGTCAGTATACTGACACCAAGAAGATGGTTTTGATGAAGTAACCGTTTTGCTTCATAGACTGGATGAGGGGGAGGTTACTCCCCCTCGTCTTGAAATTAACCTGAGGAGAAGGGAGTTGATGGGAAGTACTTGTACTGAAAGAATAGATGGGAATCGAAAGCAGGCATGCAAAAATGATGATCGAGCAATCAAGACCGACAGGAAATGTAGGATTGTTTGCGATCATCTTTCTTTTTTATGGTCTAGAGCATTATCTCGTATGTCTGCATACGTTTGCAGAATATCTGAAACTTGAATACTGCAACTTTGTACTTATCAATTCAGCTGCTCATGGACGAGTCGATCGAGCTGCCAGGTTAATAGTAAGAGAAGGTTGGTAGGCTTAGAGTAATTCGTTACAGGATGGGAACTTACATAACTGCTGACATGTTCAAACTCTGGACATGTAACAGGCCTGCAATGTCGGATCGCGGCATACCTGTTGCTGAACCAGAGGTTGGGAAATCACATGTTTACGGACGGATTTCGGAAGTGAAACAAGATTATAGGAACAGGTCAGTTATGACAAGAATATTATCAGCTCTGCTTGCATTATCCATATGTGCGGTAACCGCTCTTGGCCAGGATGATCCGCACGGTATAACAGACACGATCCGTATTGCCGATGTGACTGCTGTTCCAGGCGACAAGATCCAAGTCGAAGTTTATATTTTTAGTGATATCGAGCTCCTCAGTTTGACGGTCCCCGTGAAGTTTGCTAAAGAGGTCCTCACCCTTGATTCGATCAGGTTCGACGGCTCCAAGCTGGAGTATCTGAGCAGTCACCCCTACGCAATCGATAACGAGGCAGGTACCGGGCTGATAGGCGGAATCGTGCTGACAGAAGAACCGATTCCAGCCGGAACGGGGCTTCTTGCGACACTCGATTTCACGGTCGCCCAAGCCGCTGAAATCGGGCAGACGTATATTTTTGATACTGTGTTCGTGCCCCCGGCCGGTTATGTTCTGCTGGTCACAGTCGATCATGACAAGGTTCGCCCCGCGTTCGCACCGGGTCACCTGACTATCGTCGACCAGAACAAAGCCCCCATTTTCCGTGAGATTCCTGACCAGGTTGTTTTCGAGGGCGATTCTGTCACGTTTATGGTCAGCGCACTGGACCCGGATGGCGGGAGTATTTCATACTCTTCAATGAAATTGCCGAACGGCGCGTCGTTCGATGCTGCCACCGGTCAGTTTACCTGGATTCCGCCTTACACCGGACCGAATTCCGCTGTCGGAAGCCCTTGTATAGTCAAATTCATTGCTTCCGATGGAGAGAACTCGAGCCACTGTGCTGTTGATATCACGGTTCTTAATCGAAACCGCGCTCCAGTCGTGAACACTCCGGATACTGTCGGCTGTGATGTCGGTGATTCAATCTTCCTCGTCATTTCAGCAGCCGATCCCGATCTGGAAGCTGTGGAAGTGGATGTGACCAGTCTTCCATACGGAGCTGACTATCAGCGAGGGAATCCGGGGTATGTCAGCTGGAGAACTTCTCTGTCTGACTCGGGCAGCTACGAACTACTGGTCACAGCGACCGATGCCATCGGAGCTGAAGCCACTGAGACTCTGACGCTGTTGGTACATCCCGCAGCGCCATGCGAGTTGGATATATCTGAAACACAGGCAATCAGCGGCAATACAGGAATCGTAGAAGTCAGCCTGCGCAACAGAGTGTTAATCGATCATATAAACCTTCTGATTCACTATGATCCGACTGCCTTGACACTGCTGTCAACATCGGCGGTCGGTACTCGTGTTGATTATTGGGAGCAGTTCATTGAGACCATAAATGAGATCGACGGTCGCGTTTGGCTCGATGCTGGCGCGAACCTCCCGGGTCACGATGGTAACGATCCACTGGAGATTGGGGATGGACCTGTGATGAAACTCAATTTCCTGGTAACATCCGATCTTGATTTTGCAGGTCAGCTTGTGCGAGTTGAGTTTGAATTTGTCGACACGCTCTCTCTCCTGGACAATACGCTAATCACGCCTGAAGGAGAAGTCCTCGGTCAGGGCGATGTCAGCTATGATAACGGTTCCATTTTCATTAAACAGCATGACGCTCTGATCGGCGATATTAATCTCAATTCAGTGCCGTTTGAAGTTGGCGATATTGTCTACTTCACAAACTATTTTATCGATCCGGCATCTTACCCGCTTGACGGTGACCGTTGGGGAAACTCCGACATTAATCAGGATGGCCGACCGGGCACAATCGGCGATCTGATCTATCTTATCAACATAGTCAGCGGAAGTGGTGCAGGCAAAATCTCTGCGGACGAGCACGCCGGTAGCACGGCGAATGTAGATGCTCGTGTCGTATCCACCGGAACTGATATAACTGTCGAAAGCGCCTCACCGGTTGGTGGCGCATACTTTGTGATATCTTTGGAAGGCGAATCGTCAATTGAGGCGGTCGCGGGAGGTGATCATAGGAAGGTTGATATTCACCAGTCGTTTGACGGCGAGCTGCTGCGAGTACTGGTGCTGAGCAAGGATGCCAGCGGTATTGCTGCAGACGGTGAGCCGGTTCTCAGGCTTTTGCATGACGGTGGTTTGAGGGTCTCAATCAAAGAAATGATGTTTGCTGATCAGCAGGGGTTCTCGCTTACGGCGGAGTTGGGCAAAGCAACACAATTGCCGGCGTCGTTTACGCTCGATCAGAACTATCCTAATCCATTCAATCCATCGACAAATATCGGATTTTCATTGCCTCGCGAAGGACAGGTCAATCTAAAGATATATAATATTGAAGGTAAGCTTGTAACTACGCTGGTAGATGGGCTGATGCCTGCAGGCCGACACACCGTGGTCTGGGATGGCAGAGATAACACGGGCAGAGCTGCCGCGTCCGGCATCTATTTCTACCGACTCAATACTGGAGAATTCAGCGACACGAGAAAGATGACGCTGATCAAGTAACATGAATATACCGGAGAATACTACTCAATATCAGAAGAGGTTAATCATATGTTAAGATTCAAGTTTTTGGTAGTGGCTGCCGTCATTCTGCTCGTTGCAGGGGTATGGACGGCAGCGTTCGCCCAGATCGAGACGGTAGGGGATACTATCCGCGTTGTCGACGCTTACGGCGATCCGGGCGATACCATACCTGTGATGCTGTACCTGGCAAACACAATAGAAGTGGGCGGATTGAACTTCCTGCTCAGATTCGACAGCACTCACATGGCACCTGCCTACGACTGGGCTTCTATCAACACGTGGGGAGACGAGACGGCGCCTTTGCACTATGATCTTATCAATCGCGGGGCGGGGAAGTTCCTATACACGAATTCCATCAATTCAATCGACACAAGTTCGACTTTCGGCCACATTGTCACTGGCGTCTTTATCGGCGATCCGGACTTGGCGGACGATATCGCGGTTGGTGCAGGTACGTTCGTTAGATTCTATGTATACATTAAACCGACTGCGATAGCAGGCGATTCCATCGCAATCACTCCGTTTGACGAGCAGTTCAGCGGCGGGCGAATGAACGAGTATTTCGACCCGGATGGCGTCGACAGCAGATACCCGTTTAAGATACGGGGATGGGTCCATGTCAGCGGCACACCGCCAGAACCGGATCATAACGAGCCACCTTTCTTCACGCAGCCATCGTCTACTGTGTTCACGGTGGAACAAGGCAATCAAGTGCAATTTGTGGTTGGTGCCGCTGATCCCAATACAGGGCAGAGGCTGGAACTGAGCATGGTCAGTGGCCCATCCGGTTCCACATTCTCCGATGCCATTGGCTTCGGAAGTGTGTCGAGTTCCTTCAGTTGGACGCCAAATATCTCTCAGGCCGGCTCATTCAATGCCTCTTTCAGAGTGGAGGATGATTCTGCTGCGGTCGCCAATTTCAGTGTGGTGATCAACGTTACTGCTCCCGAAATCGAAGAAGATTTGCTCTATACCACATCTCAGGAAGCGCATCATCTTGTTAGGGGTGGCATTCCGGGTGTGAACGATGTCAGTGTTCCGGTCAACCTGAGTGACCTCAATGTTCTTTACGGAATTCAATTCGATCTCACGTATGATTATTCCGTGATGTCGATGGATTCGATCACGCCGACAGATCGGCTTTCCGGATTCGAGACGTATACCGAGGTGATTGGGCCGGGAGTCACGAGGCTTCTAACCTTTCATCTCGACGGTGACAGGATTGCAGCCTCAGTTACATCGAACGCGATCTTCTATTGCTGGTTCACGATGAAATCTACAGCTTCACCAGGGTACTACCGTTTCAAACTTAGCAATGGTGTTGCTGCAGTAAGTCCCGACCCGGAACAGGGCTCGGTGGCCATCCTCGTGGATACGCTCGGCACAATTGCCGTCGACGCTCTCGGTGATGTGAATCTCGACAGGAAAGTCGATGTGGCTGACCTCGTTTCAGTGGTCGCATACATCATTGGAAATTCCTCTCTGTCAACCAGGAATCACCGGGCGGGCGACATAAATGCCGATAGCTATGTAAACGTGGTCGATCTCGTGGGAATCATAAACATGATCTTCACGAATGTCAGCCCGTCTCCAGTGCCGAAAGCCATGTTTGCAGGCGGGTCGGCAGAACTCGACATCGTCATGATGGCAGAGAATTCACGTGGTGATCGCACCCTTGCACTGAGAGGGGATCTACCAACTGAAGTTGCGGGAATGCAGTTCGATCTGAAATTCGATCCCGAGCTTGTCGAGCTGGGTCAGCCCGAACGGACAGAATTGACCACAGGTCTCGATCTGTTAGTGAAAGATCAGGGTAACGGCCGACTCCGCGTACTTATGTACGTCGACCCGAACGACCTGAAGGACGTCGTAGAATCGGGAGTAGGCGATTTGCTTACTGTGCCGATATACAGCATTGGTGATTATGCAGTCTCAGATGACGCGGTTACTATCGAGGGAAGCGTTTTGTCCGACCCATCAGCGCAGGAGATTCCTGTGTCGAGAAAGACCGGACAGCTTCCGCAAACATTCAGCCTGGAACAGAACTATCCTAATCCATTCAACCCGGAAACTCACATCAGCTTTTCGATTGATGGACAACAGGTGCAGAGCGTACGATTGGATGTCTATAACATTCTGGGTCAGAAGGTCACAACACTGCTTGATGACAATCTGGCGCCCGGGAGTTACCAGGTCACGTGGGACGGCACAAGTTCTTGCGGGGAAAAACAGGCATCCGGAGTCTACTTCTATAACATCGTGGTAGGTGAGAGCCGCGAGACGAAGAAGATGGTGCTCGCAAAGTAATAATCGATCTGCGCTCTGCCTGAATACAGGCAGAGCGCGTTCGAGTTGGAACACCTGAACTGAAATGAATCTTATGAATTACATATTGCGCACGGAATGCACGATCACAACTCGGTCACGCGGATTCCGCGTCGACCACTGGACTAAGCATCCAGAGTCGACAACGGAACCATTTAGCAGCCGATTCTTTGATATCTTACCTCTGAAAGGATATTGCAATGGCACCTGGTGATACAAGACGAAGGTGGAATCCATGGCCGAGTGTTCGGTTCAAGGCTTGCGCTCCAGCTCTGGTTGGTCTGCTGTTGATGATGTTTCCCATAACAGCAGTAGCCCAGAATCAGGCTCCGGTATTGACTCCCATTGGTGCGAAAGCAGTAGATGAGGGCGTTAACCTGAACTTCGGTATATCGGCCTCTGATGCTGATGGAACTATTCCGACGCTGACTGCCGAGGATGTTCCTCTCAACGCTACGTTTGTAGATAATGCCAATGGCACCGGCACGTTCGACTTTAATCCCGACTTCACACAGTCAGGTCCATATAATGTGAGATTCATCGCATCAGACGGCGCACTCGCAGACACAGAAGTTGTCGCGATCACGGTTAGTCATGTAAACCTTGCTCCTGTGCTTGCAGGTATTGGCGCTCAAGTCGTTGACGAAGGCGCGAACCTGAACATCGGTATATCGGCCTCTGATGCTGATGGAACTATTCCGACGCTGACCGCCGAAAACATTCCGACCAACGCTACGTTTGTAGATAATGCCAATGGCACGGGAACGTTCAACTTCAATCCTGACTTCACTCAGTCTGGTCCATACAATGTCAGATTCATCGCATCTGATGGAGTACTTGCTGACACTGAAATAGTAGCTATCACAGTCAACAACGTGAATCTCGCTCCAATAATGACTGCCA